>DASSQF010000252.1:0-2776 GCA_035702685.1 Propionibacteriaceae bacterium | reverse complement strand
GAGCCGGCCGCCACCCGTCGGGCACTGTCGACCCCATGTCCGCGACGACGCTACTCCCTGGCGCTTTGGGCGTCGGTGGCATCGATGTCCATCGCGGTGAAGCGCCGACAAGGGCATCCGCGTCGACGAGGACGTGCGTGTCAGGAGTTCCTGCATCGAGTGGGGCGGAGCGGCCGAGCACGGAGGGACGGCGTCAGGTCGAGGCTTCCAGCCGGAGTAGCGGCGTGGTGACCCACTCGTCCGCCAAGGTGGCGTAGAGATACGCGTCGTGCCAGACGGGCTCGCCGGCATCGTCACGCGTGAAGCTCGCGCTCTGGAGGAAGTGGCCCTCACGGCGAAAGCCCAGGCGCTCAAGCAGCCGCCACGACGGCTCGTTCTGGGGGTTGCAGCGGGCGATCACGCGATGCGCGCCCGAGGCGAAGCAGGCCGAGACCAGCGCGGCGGCGGCTTCCGTGGCGTAGCCCCGACCCCAGTGTGCGGGGTTGAACACGTAGCCGAGCTCGTACGTGCGCCAGGCCTTCGGCTCCTGCAGGCTCAGGTAGAGGTTGCCCACCAGCTCACCCGTACCGCGCAGGCAGACCGCCCAGAACGCCGGGTCCACGGAGCGTTCCGCGGCAAGCCGGCGGCAGTCCTGCTCCGACTGCACCCCATACGGCTCGAAGCGCACCGCCTCAGGGTTGGACAGGTACGCGTACAGCCCGGCGGCGTCGGACGGGCGGAACCGCCTCACCCGCAACCTGTCGGTGTCGAGCTCCTCCACCGCTGGCCTCCATCCTCACTGCCAGGGTCGAGCCTAGATGCGACAGGGCAGGTGGGCGCGCTGTTCGCCGGAGACCTCGGCCCACTCCGGCTACCTCCCTGAGCAGCCGCCGCGTCGAACCCGGACCTGTCACCGCGGATGCCCGGTACGACTCCGCGCTCGGGTGCCGCACGTGGTCCCCAGGGAGGAGGACCATGTGCGCCTCCGGGTCCCCGAGACGCGGATCGTGGCCGACGCACCTGCTGGGCGAGCCGCCCGGGTCAGACAGCCACCGTGGCGACGGCGTCAGGGCTGGATGTTCTGGTTCAGGTGGAAGACGTTGTCCGGGTCGTACCGACGCTTCACCTCCTGCAGCCGCGCATAGTTGGCGCCATAGTTCGCCGCCACCTTCGACTGGTCGTCGGACGACGCGAAGTTGACGTACCCGCCGGCCTGGGACAGGGGCTCGATGGCGGAGTAGTAGTCGCGGACCCACTGGGTGTTGGCCTGGTTGTCGTCCGGGTCCGGCCACATGCCGGCGATCACCATCGCGTAGCTGGCATCCCGGTGCCCGAAGGCCGTCGCGTCCGCCGCCACGTCCTGGCAGGCCCCGTTGATGGGGTAGAGGTGCACCGTCGAGTTGACGACGGGCACCTTGGGCCCGTGCTCCAGGTGCGCCCGGATCAGATCGGGCGACAGGTCGGCGGCGTAGGCAGCCTTCCAGTAGTGCTGCAGCCCCCGCGGTACGAGCCCGTCGAACGCGCTGTTGAGCGCGGGGTACGGCATGGGGCCGACATGTTCCGCGACGGGCTTGGCGACGTCTCGGAACCGTTGGATGACCTGCTCGCCGTCATCCGGTGAGCCGGTCCAGCAGGACACGACCACGATGAAGGGCTCGCCGACCCTGTTCTCCGGGACGAACGGCAGCGGGGGTGCGATCTGGAACCCCGGGAAGCCGCCGTACTCGCGGGGGGCCGTACGGATGAACTCATTGAAGTAGGAGAGCAGCGCCTCCCCGTCGGAGAGCTCGAAGAACATCGGGCCGCCATAGATCTGGTCCACCGGATGGAGCTGGAACGTGAACTCCGTGACGATGCCGAAGTTGCCGCCGCCACCGCGCAGTGCCCAGAAGAGGTCCGGGTTCTCCGTGCCACTGGCGGTCAGCTTGACCCCGTCGGCCGTGACGACCTGTGCGGACACGACGTTGTCGCACGACAGTCCGTACGCGCGGGTCAGGTAGCCGATGCCACCTCCGAGAGTCAGTCCGCCCACCCCGGTCGTGGAGATGATCCCGCCGGTGGTGGACAGCCCGAAGGCGCCCGTCGCCTCGTTGAAGGCCCCCCAGGTGGCTCCGCCCCCCACCCGGGCCGTTCGACTGGACGCGTCGACCGTGACCGACGACAGCCCGGAGAGGTCGACGACCAGGGCGTCATCCGCCGTCCCGAACCCCGGCACACTGTGCCCGCCACCGCGGACGGCCAGCTCGGTGCGCGTCTGCGCAGCCTCTCGCACCACGGCGACGACGTCGTCCGCCGTTCTGCACGACACCACGGCCGCGGGGTGCCGGTCGATCATGTAGTTGTAGACCTTCCTCGCCTCGTCATAGCCCGGGTCGCCCGGGACGACGATCGGACCGGTCACAGAACCCCTCAAGGTCTGGATCGTCTGCGTGTCCATGCCGCCTCCATCTGGTCCACGGAGGTCCACCCCAGGGCGACGGGGCGGCAGGTCCCCAGCTCATCGACACAGCACCGCTCGGCGTCACGTCTCGGCCGTGCCACAGACAGTCGCGGGGGTGGGGCGGGCGGACATCGAAGAAGAGATGTCTGTCGGACGACGACACCAATGAGCACATCTGAGCACGTGCACGTCGGCGGTACGGACTGCTGCCTGGTCCCCAATCCGGACCTCGTGCGGCTGATTATCCCCCTGCGACCTGGCCCCGACAATAGGCAAGGCTTGCCTTACTTGCACGGGCCTTGCACGCCTCGCGCCGGCCCTCGCGCGGATCGCCGACGGGATCTACGCCGACACGTA
>DASSQF010000251.1:0-5929 GCA_035702685.1 Propionibacteriaceae bacterium | reverse complement strand
GACGAGCTGCGTGGACTGGCCAGCGTTCGAGATGCCCGCGAGCAGGATCGCCGAGACCCCGAATGCGATCGACCCCAGCACATGATCGACCGTGGTCATGAGGGCTGCGACGGCGATGCTCGGGGCCATGAGGATGAGGACGGGCCGGTTGAACCGGCGGGCCAGGAGCGCGACGATCGCCGCGGTCGTGCACAGGGCGATCGCGTTCCCGACCACCATCGTCAGCTGCCCGAGCCGTACCCCGTGCGCCCCCCAGGCCAGGTTCGCGGCGAGGATGGAGCGCCACGCGGTCAGGGACAGTCCGTCGACGCGCCGGGTACGGACGAGGCGTACGAGCTGGGGGAGCCCCACCACCATGCCGACGACGACGGCGCACCATCCCAGGACATCGACGGCGCTCACGAACCACTCCAGACACGAGATGAAGACACGAGATGACAGGGACGTCCTCACGCTACCCACGATCCCTGGCTGACAGGCGCTGATGCCGCCGTTTGTCAGGCGTCGAGCCCCAGGAGCCCCTCAGGATGGCGGGCCTCGGCCGACCAGCTCGCCAGGAGTGCCAGCGCGTCGGCCGACGACGAGCCCGGCTCCGCCGCGTACACCGTCATCGTGAGGCCGGGCTCCGACACCAGGGGAACCGTCTCGTACGTGAGGTACAGGTCGCCCACCACGTCGTGGCGGAAGTGCTTCGTCCCGGTGGTGTGGATGCGTACGTCGTGGGCGCTCCACCGCTTCCGGAACTCAGGGCTCAGAGTCGACAGCTCGCCGACGAGCTCGTGGAGCAGCTGGTCGTGGGGTGTCCTGCCCGCCTCCGTACGCAGCGTCTGCACCGTCATGTCCGCGAACACGTCCCACTCCGGGTAGAACCGACGAGCGGTGGGGTCGAGGAACGTGAACCGGGCGAAGTTGGGCGTGCCGTGCGCACCCGCGAACACGTCCGCGTACATCGCCCGGCTCAGGGCGTTCGTGACGAGGAGGTCGCTGCGGCCGTTGGTCACGATCGCAGGCGCGTCGCGCATGCCGTCGAGGACCCACTGCAGGCTCGGCCTCGGGGTCCAGGGCTGCTCGCTGCGTCGCCGTCCCCGCGCCCGCGAGGAGCTGCCGTCGGCCGCCTGCGCGAGGTCGTACAGGTGCTCTCGCTCCGCCATGTCCAGCTGGAGGGCGCGGGCGATGGCGTCGAGCACACTGCCCGAGACACCGGAGAGGTGCCCCCGCTCGAGCTTCGAGTAGTACTCGATGCTGACGCCGGCGAGGGTCGCCACCTCGCTGCGCCTGAGTCCCGGAACGCGGCGGTTCCCATCGACGGGCAGCCCGACGGACTGCGGAGTGATCTTGGCGCGCCTCGTCCGGAGGAAGTCGCGCACCTCGGAACGGATGTCCACGGCGTGAGTCTAGGTCGCCGGGACGGGCTCAGGGACGGCCTGCTGGGGTACCCCAGAAGCCTGGTGCCTGCCCGTGGCCCCGGCCGTCTCGTGCGGGAAGAACGGCCGCAGCCCGAGCCGGCGCAGCACGTACCACGCCAGGTTGAAGGTCGTCAGGGCGGTCATCGTCGACGCCGTCATGATCGAGCCCGGGTCCCCGACCAGCAGCGACCACGTCAGCCACACCAGCTGGTTGACCACGCCCAGCACCAGGAACACCGTGGAGACTGCACCGACGTGGAGGGCGCGGATGAGCTCGATGCTCGCCCCCGTGCTCGCGACCACCCCTGCGGCGATGGCGAGGACCCCGTACATGGCTGACCCGAAGAGCACGTCCGTGGCGACCATGGCGGCAGCCACGACCAGCCCGGGTGCGAACGTCGAGAACCGAGTGCGCTGCAGGACCCTGGACATCTGCGTGAGGATGAGCACGGTCGTGACGAGGCTGAACGTGTTGGTCAGGACCATGGGCAGCTGGTGGATGCGGATCCCGTGCGCGATCCAGGCCAGGTTGACGCCCAGGATGGCGCGCCAGGAGAAGAACGAGAGCCCCGCAACGCTGCGGGTGCGCACAATGCGCAGCAGCTGCGGCAACCCGATCACGAGTGAGATCGCCACGGCGACCCACCCGAGGACCTCGGCGTAGACCATGCTCACACCCTTCGTGACGAACGGGTGTGGGACCCCGCTGCCTGTGAGGCTAGAGCCGCTGGACCGCTCGGAGGAGGCTCTGTCCGTACACCTCACGTCAGAACGACGCACTCCGAGCGCGCCGGTTGCGGGATCAACTACCCCACTGTCTTGGCGTCAAGAGGTTGTCGCTATCGTGACTCGCGCATACAGGGACGCCGCAGTCTGGTCGGCGCCCGAGGAGGAAGCATGAAGATCGGGATCCCCAAGGAGTCGCAGCCCGGCGAGCGGCGCGTCGCCGCGACCCCCAAGACCGTGTCCCAGCTCCGCGCGCTCGGCTACGACGTCGTCGTCGAGTCGGGCGCCGGCGAGGCTGCCAGCTACCCCGATGCGGCGTACGTGGCCGAGGGCGCCACGATCGTCGAGGGTGACGCGGCATGGGCGAGCGACATCATCACGAAGATCAACGCGCCGACCCCGGCCGAGGTCGCGAAGCTGCCCGTCGCGTCCACGCTCATCAGCCTGCTGTCCCCGCGCCTCGACCCCGACCTCGTCGCGTCGCTGGTCCGCGCGGGCGTCACCGGCATGGCGATGGATGCCGTGCCGCGCATCTCCCGTGCCCAGGCGCTCGACGTGCTCTCCAGCATGGCGAACATCGCCGGCTACCGGGCGATCGTCGAGGCGGCCCACGAGTTCGGCTCCTTCTTCACCGGCCAGGTCACCGCGGCCGGCAAGGTCCCGCCCGCCAAGGTGCTCGTCGTCGGTGCGGGGGTCGCCGGACTGGCCGCGATCGGCACGGCCCGCTCGCTCGGTGCGATCGTGCGCGCGACCGACGCGCGACCCGAGGTCGCCGAGCAGGTCGAGTCCATGGGTGCCGAGTTCCTCACCGTCACGGCGGGGGAGCAGCAGGTCTCCACGGACGGCTACGCCAAGGAGATGTCGGACGACTACAACACCGCGGCGGCCCGCCTGTACGCCGAGCAGGCGCCCGACGTCGACATCATCGTCACGACGGCCCTGATCCCGGGCAAGCCCGCCCCCCGTCTCATCACCGCCGACATGGTCGCGTCGATGAAGCCCGGCTCCGTCATCGTCGACATGGCCGCCGCGAACGGCGGGAACGTCGAGGGCTCGGTCGCCGACCAGCTCGTCGTCACCGCGAACGGCGTGAAGATCATCGGCTACACGGACCTCGCCGGCCGACTGCCCAGCCAGGCCTCGCAGCTGTACGGGACGAACGTCGTCAACCTCATGAAGCTCGTCACCCCCGGCAAGGACGGCAACCTCGTGCTGGACATGGACGACGTCGTCGTCCGCGGCATGACGGTCTCGAAGGACGGTGAGCTCCTGTGGCCCCCGCCGCCGGTCCAGGTGTCGGCCGCGCCGGTCGCCGCCGCACCCCCACCACCCCCACCGGCGAAGGTGGAGAAGCCGAAGAACCCGGCGAGGAACATCACGATCCTGGCCGTCTGCGCGGCGGCACTGCTCGCCCTGTTCTGGGTCTCGCCCGAGTCCTTCCTGGGCCACTTCATGGTGTTCATGCTCAGCGTCGTCATCGGCTACTACGTGATCGGCAACGTGCACCACGCGCTGCACACCCCGCTCATGAGCGTCACGAACGCCATCTCGGGGATCATCGTCGTCGGCGCGCTCCTCCAGATCGGCACCGCCAACACCGGGCTGATCGTGAGCGTGCTCGCGTTCCTCGGCATCCTTCTCGCCAGCATCAACGTCTTCGGCGGCTTCACCGTGACCCAGCGGATGCTCGCCATGTTCAGGAGGGCCTGACCCCATGAGCTTGACCCTGCTCCAGGGCTCGTACATCATCGCGGGCCTCCTGTTCATCCTCGCCCTCGCCGGGCTGAGCAAGCACGAGTCCGCCAAGGCCGGGAACACGTACGGCATCATCGGCATGGGGATCGCGCTCGTCATCACCGTGCTCGGCGCGGTCATCGGCATCGACGCCGTGAACAACGCCTCGGACCGTCCGGGCACGGGCCTTCCCGCCCTCGGGCTCATCCTCGTGGCGGTGCTCATCGGTGCCGCGATCGGCGTCTGGCGTGCCAAGAAGGTCGAGATGACCGGCATGCCGGAGCTCATCGCGATGCTGCACAGCTTCGTCGGCCTCGCAGCAGTCCTCGTCGGCTACAACTCGTACCTGTCCGCCGCGGGCGCGGACGACAAGGTGCACCTCGCTGAGGTCTTCATCGGCGTGTTCATCGGCGCCGTCACCTTCACTGGCTCGATCATCGCCTACCTCAAGCTGAGCGCGCGGATGAAGTCCGCGCCCCTCATGCTGCCCGCGCACAACCTCGTCAACCTCGGCGCCATCGTCGCGTTCCTCGGCCTGACCGTGTGGTTCGTCCTCGCCCCGTCGATCTGGCTGCTCGTCGTCATGACGGTCATCGCCCTGGCGCTCGGCCTGCACCTGGTCGCCTCGATCGGCGGCGGCGACATGCCCGTCGTCGTGAGCATGCTGAACTCGTACTCCGGGTGGGCCGCGGCCGCTGCGGGCTTCATGCTCAACAACGACCTGCTCATCATCACGGGTGCGCTCGTCGGCTCCTCCGGTGCCTACCTGAGCTACATCATGTGCACCGCGATGAACCGCTCGTTCATCAGCGTCATCGCCGGCGGCTTCGGCTCGGACGGCGCGATCACGGGCGAGGCCAAGGACTACGGCGAGCACCGCGAGATCACGGCCGAGGGCGCCGCGGAGCTGCTCGAGGAGGCGAAGTCGGTCATCATCACGCCGGGGTACGGCATGGCCGTGGCCCAGGCCCAGTACCCGGTCGCCGAGCTCACCACCAAGCTGCGTGACAAGGGCGTGGACGTCCGGTTCGGCATCCACCCGGTCGCCGGCCGCCTGCCCGGACACATGAACGTGCTGCTGGCCGAGGCCAAGGTGCCGTACGACATCGTGCTCGAGATGGACGAGATCAACGACGACTTCGACGACACGGACGTGGTCCTCGTCATTGGGGCCAACGACACCGTCAACCCGGCGGCCCTCGACGACCCGTCCAGCCCGATCGCCGGCATGCCGGTCCTGCAGGTCTGGAACGCCCGTAACGTCATCGTCTTCAAGCGGAGCATGAACGCCGGTTACGCCGGGGTACAGAACCCGTTGTTCTTCAAGGACAACGCCCAGATGCTCTTCGGCGACGCGAAGGTCCGCGTCGAGGACATCATCCAGGCGCTGTCGAGGGCGTAGGTGGACCGTTGCATTGATTCGTGATCGGTTGCCGCGCCCCGGGCACGCACCTCGCGGCGTTGCCAGAACGCGGCATACGACCCGGTATGCCTAAGATTCTGGCGCCTGGCGATGCACGCACCCGGACCACGGCAACCGAGAACGAACCAATGCAACGCCCCACCAGCCGCTGGAGGTCGCCATGATCGTCTCCCCGAACGTCGAGATCGCCGCGCGCGACGGAGTCGTCCTCCGGGGAGACGTCGCGAGACCCGACGAGTCCGAGCAGGTTCCGGTCCCCGTCCTGCTGCAACGCTCCCCGTACGGGGCGCAGCGGTCGGGGACCGCAGCGCTCCTGGGCCTTCCGGACGAGCCCTGGGTCTCGCTTCCGCTGGCCGTCGGTGCGTCCGGGATGACGCTCGACGAGGTCCTGGCCGCAGGGTTCGCCGTGGCCGTGGTCGACTGTCGGGGCACCCACCGCTCCGACGGCACGTTCCGCTGGATGGCCACCGAGGCCACCGATGGGATCGACGTCGTCACGTGGCTCAAGGAGCAGCCCTGGTGCAACGGCCGGGTCCTCGGCTTCGGCGGCTCGTACGTGTCGGCGACCCAGTTCGCGACCGTCCTCGCCGACCCGTCGACGCTATCGGCGATCTCCCCGTGGGTCGCGCCCTCACGCCCC
>DASSQF010000250.1:0-2208 GCA_035702685.1 Propionibacteriaceae bacterium | reverse complement strand
GCCTCCGCGACGGGCGACGAGTCCGGATGTGAGCATCGTGGACGAGGGGATCTATGACGGCTGGTCAGTGTTCCTGCCCAACAGGGGGGGCCAGTGGGCGGACAACTTCAACGAGTCCGCCTTGATCGTCCAGGCGAGTGGTCCCACCGCCGTCGTGGTGCAAGATCGGATGGCCGGACTCTTGAACAGGATCCAGCGCCTCGTGACCGCCCACGAGGACGCGGCGGACGTGCCGTTGGCGAATCGTGTCCAGTTGACCATGTCCCCGTCGTCTGTCGCCGTGCAATACTCCAACGGACACCGTTCCCGGGCGGTGGGCGTGATCGTCCTGCTGGGGGTTCTGCTCAGCTTCACCGCCTGCAGGATCGCCGACCGTGTCTCCGCGCCACGCCGCCGGGGGGAGTCTGGCCGGAGGGGGGAGCCGACAGATGACGGCATCAGTGATGCTCGTGTACGGGACGCGGCCGGAGGCCATCAAGATGGCACCGGTCGTCAAGGAGCTGAGCCGGCATCCAGCGTTGCGGCCGATCGTGGTGGTGACCGGGCAGCACCGTGAGATGCTCGACCAGGTCAACAGGGTGTTCGGCATCGTCCCGGACCACGACCTCAACATCATCACGCCTGGCCAGTCGCTGACGGAGATCACCGTACGGTCGCTGTCCGGCCTCGAGCCGCTCCTTGCCGCCGAGCGGCCCGACCTCGTCGTCGTCCAGGGCGACACCACCACGTGCTTCGCCGCCTCGCTGGCCGCCTTCTACCAGCAGGTGCCGGTCGCGCACGTCGAGGCAGGGCTCCGTACGGACAACCGCTACAACCCCTTTCCCGAGGAGATCAACCGCCGCCTGACGAGCCAGGTGGCGAGCCTCCACCTCGCCCCGACGTCGATCGCGCGCGACAACCTCCTCGCCTCCGGCATCGACCGGTCGGCGATCGTCGTGACGGGCAACACCGTCATCGACGCGCTGCTCGAGGTCACCGCCTCGGAGCACCCGATCTCCGACCCGACGGTGTCCGCGCTGGCGACCGACCGAGTGACGCCGCTGCTGCTCGTGACCAGCCATCGGCGTGAGTCCTGGGGCGAGCCGCTGAGGCGCACGGCTCGTGCCATCGCCCAGCTGGTGGAGGAGTTCCCCGAGCTGCACGTGCTGCTGCCCGCGCACCGCAACCCGGTCGTACGGGACGCGCTGCTGCCGGTTCTCGGCAACCTCGAGCGGGTCCACATCACGGAGCCGCTCGACTACCCCGACTTCTGCCGGGCCCTCGACCTCGCCACGATCGTGCTGACCGACTCCGGCGGCGTCCAGGAGGAGGCGCCGGCGCTCGGCAAGCCTGTGCTGGTGCTGCGGGAGACGACGGAGCGCCCCGAGGCCGTGCATGCCGGCGCGGCGCGACTGGTGGGTACGGATGTCGAGGCGATCGTCACCGAGACCACACGGCTCCTCACGGACGCTGCCCATGTGCGGTCGATGCAGCAGGCCGGCAGCCCGTACGGAGACGGTCGTGCGGCCGAACGCTCCGTCCAGGCCATGGCCCACCTCCTCGGCATCGGCGACCGTCCCGCCGAGTACCGCCCCTGACGCGGTTCGCTTCCTGTGAAGCGGCCCGTGTACGGCCGGCCGCCGGGTAGCTCGCCGACCATCGGCCACGTGCCCCTCCCCCCGTCGGCTTATCAAGGGATCATGGTGACTCTGCACGCCCCACGAGATAGGCATCGTGGGATGTGCAGGTTTCCCTACCGCCCGTGATGAACCGACCATCCGCGGCGGCCTCGAACCCGCACCGGCGGAGCCAAGCGGCCTCCCCGGCGCCAGGGGGTTCCCAACCTTTGAGGCCTGGTTCCCAACCTCGAGGGCGGGTTCACAAGCCGTAGACACCTTGGGAACCCACGACAAGGCTTGGGAACCCTGCTGGAGGTCGCCGCACCACGAGGCTCCGGGTTGCTTCGAACCGGTTTCTGGTCGTTCTGAGGGCACCCAACGGTCCTCATACCGACACATTTCCGGCTCGGATCCCGCCACCGGTCAGACGGCCACGTCAGAGCGACTAGAGACCGGCTCGAAACCCCGCCGCCCGCAAACTCCCGCGGCGACCCCGCCTCAGCGAGCCCTGACCAGGTCCGGAACCCGTCGGCGACCCGCCCGTACCCTCAGCGCCAGATGCCGCGCGTGTCGAGGACGACCTTGCCGTCGAGGAGCTTGCGCGGGAGCG
>DASSQF010000249.1:0-13694 GCA_035702685.1 Propionibacteriaceae bacterium | reverse complement strand
CTGGCTCCGGTCGCACGACTGACGCGCTGACGGCGCCTCAGTCGATGTCGACCACGACGGGTGCGTGGTCGGACGGGCTGCCCTGGCCCTGCGCGGGATCCCTGGCGTCCCTGTCGATGAAGGCGCCGCTGACCCGAGGGGCCAGCGAGGGGGAGGCGAGGACGAAGTCGATCTTGAGGCCGCGGTCGCGCTCGAAGCGCTGCCGGTAGTAGTCCCAGTACGTGTAGCCCGGCGCGTACGGCCTTGTCACCTCGGCGTACCCGTCCTCCTGCAGCGCGGCGAACGCGGCCCGCTCCTCCGGCGTCACGTGCGTCGAGTGACGGAACTGGGCGATGTCGAAGACGTCGTCGTCCGTGGGGCAGACGTTCCAGTCGCCGACGAGCGCGGTGGGCGCGTCGAGCCAGTCGCGGGCGGCGTCGCGCAGGGCCGCCATCCAGGCGAGCTTGTACGTGTAGTGGGCGTCGTGCGGCTTGCGGCCGTTCGGCACGTACAGCGACCACACCCGCACGCCGTCACACGTCGCGCCGACCGCTCGCGACTCAGGGGCCGCCGGCTCGCCCCAGCCGGGCTGTCCGGGGAATCCCTCGGTGACGTCGTCGAGTCCGACGCGGCTCGCGATCGCGACGCCGTTCCACTGGCCGTTCCCGCAGATCGCGACGTCGTAGCCGAGCGCCGCGAGCCCCATGAGCGGCACCTGGTCGTACGTCGCCTTGACCTCCTGCATCGCGAGCACGTCGATGTCGTGCTGCTCGCAGAAGGCCTCGACACGGCCGATGCGTGCGCGCAGCGAGTTCACGTTCCAGGTGGCGAGTCTCACCCGGCCAGCGTCTCACGGGCCGCCGACATCGGTACCGACGTGTCAGTGCCGCCGGCCGGGCGCGTCGAGCAGCCAGTTCGTGTCACGACGCCCCACCGACCGCGCATCTCCCGGCACCTCGGGCGACAGGGACATCGAGTCGACAGGGACCCCGCGCGGACCCGATGAGTGAGCCCTCAGGACTCCGGGACATCGGGGCGGCGGAGGCACACCACGCTGTCGTCGAGGACGACCTGGCGCCCGTCGGGCCCGATGGCCTCCCGGGAGCGGACCTCGGCGACCTCGACGTCCCAGGTGTCCAGGCCGATGGCCTCCACCTCCTGCTCCGGGGAGGGCAGGTCGTCGTGGTGGTGGGCGTGTGCGTCGGCCCATGGGGGCATCGCGGCGTGCGCGACGACGAGGAGCCGTCCCCCGCGACCCACGTGCTGGGACGCCCGCCGGAGGATCTCCTCGCGCGGGAGGTGGACCGGGGACTGGAGGAAGCTCGCGGTGACGAGGTCGTACGTCCCCGTCGGTACCCACGTCGCGAGGTCCGCGGCGACGAACTGGGCCCTCTCCTCAGGGATCCCCGCTTCCCGGGCCGCGGCCGCGGCACGTCGCGTCGCCGTCTCGGAGATGTCCACGCCGGTCGCCTCCCAGCCGTGCTGGGCCAGCCAGATGACGTCGCCGCCCTCCCCGCACCCGAGGTCGAGGGCTCGGCCGGGAGCCAGGCCGGAGACCACCTGGACGACCGTGTCGTTGACCCGGCCGGACCACACGCGCTCGGAGGAGGCGTAGCGGTCCTCCCAGAAGTCGGAAGGAGAGGCGACGTCGTCGGACATGGTCCACAGGGTAGGCGCCGGAGCGCCTCAGAGTCCTCCCTGCAGCCACCGCGTGAACGTGTCCGCGGCGGAGTCGGACCCGGTACGGGTCTTGTCCAGCGTGGCCTTCAGCCAGTCCGGTACGTGGCTGTCCTTGCGCTTGTACCGCTGCACGTCCCGCAGGTAGGCGGCCGCGTCGGCAGGCGGGTCGAGGACCGGCTCGCTGTCGAAGTCGTACGTGGCCGTGGACGTGCCGTCGGGGTCGATGTCGAGCGTCATGGAGTACCAGGCGCCGTGCCCGGCCACGTACATGCGGTGCCGCAGCTCACGGAGGATGCGGAGTGCCTGCCCCTCCGTGATCGGTCCGGTCAAGGTACGGCCGGGCGCCGTGACGGTCACCGACCCCGACCAGAGCTCTGCCACCATGCTCACCTCGAGGTGCGCCCACGACCACCCCTCGGGAGCGTGCCGGACGACGACCTCGACGAGCAAGTCCTCGAGCTTCGACACCGCTGCGGGCCACGGTTTAGCCATGGTGCGATGCTACGGGCGCGGGCCGAGCCTGTGCCCGCCGTCCCGTCGCTCCAGAGCGACCTCGTCCCCGACAGAGTGGCCGGGAGAAGCACCTGACACGTGCCAGTAGATGTCGTAGTCTTCCCCGAGGTGGCGCCCGTATGCGCCGGTCACCCGAGGAGGCGTCGTGACGAAGCCCCGCAGCACGAGTACCGACATCGCCCGCCGCGCGGGGGTGTCGCGGGCCACCGTGAGCTACGTGCTCAACGGCCGTACGGACCAGTCGATCTCGGACGCGACGCGGGAGCGGGTGCTGCAGGCGGCGCGGGAGCTGAACTACGTGCCGAACGCCGCCTCGAGGGCCTTGAGGGCGGGAGAGTCCCGTCTCGTGCTCCTCGTCAACGCCGGGGTGCCTTGGAGTACGAACATCACCGACCTCGAGGACGAGCTGACCAGGGTCGTGGCAGAGACCGGGCGCACGCTCATGGTGTGGCGCCGGCAGGGGCCGGATGACCTGGCCTCGACGCTCGCCCACCTCGAGCCGTGCGTCGTCCTGTCGATGACGCGCTTGAGCTCGTCCGAGGTGGCCCTCCTCGACACGCTGCAGATCCCGCTCGTGGAGTCGGACCTCACGGCCCCCGGGGCGGACCGGCCGGCGAGGCTCCAGGTGCAGCACCTCGTCGAGGCGGGCCACGAGCGACTGGGCTACCTCACGACCTCCGAGGAGTCGCTGCAGCGGTTCGCGGATCCCCGGACCTCCGGCTTCCTCTCCGCGTGCGACGAGCTCGCGCTCCCCGCGCCGAGGATCGCGGCCCTGCCGGGAGGGATGGACATCGCCCTCGCCGACGTCATGGACCAGCTCCGCACATGGCTGGAGGAGGCGGAGCCCGTCACGGCCGTCGCCTGCTTCAACGACTTCCACGCCGCCGTCTGCCTCGCGGCCGCGGCCGAGCTCGGCCTCTGGGTACCGTCCGACCTCGCGGTCATGGGCTTGGTCGACGTCGTCTTCGCCCCGCTCACCCGGCCGGCCCTGACGACCATCCGGATCGACGCCAAGGCCTTCGCGCGGTACCTCTGGGACCTCGCGCGGCACGAGCTCGGCGAGGCGCCCGAGGCCGAGCCGTTCGTCCAGCCCTCGCACGTCGTCGTCAGGGCGAGCGCCTAGCGGACGAGGCACTGCGGCCTGCGTGGGCAACCGTCGCACCGAACCTCCCGCCTGGTCGGCGGCTCTCACCGACCGGCTCGTACCTTCCGGCTCGTCGTCACGCCAGGTGTGACGCTCGTCCCAGGAGGTGACGGCGCTCAGGGATGCTGTGGGTGAGCTTCGCGGCCAGCTCGTACTCCGCCCTCGCGCCGGCGGGATCGCCGATCTGCTCGAGGAGGTGGGCTCGTACGGCGTGGGTGCGGTGGTGGTCGACCAGCGTCCGGTCGGCCCCCGCGGTGTCCAAGGCGAGCAGGCCGGCCGCCGGGCCGTCCACCATCGCCAGCGCGACGACGCGGTTCAGCCGGGTGACGGGGCTCGGGGCCAGCGCGACGAGCAGGTCGTACAGGCCGAGGACCTCGCGCCAGTCGGTGTCGTCGGCGGTCGCCGCCTCGTCGTGGACCGCAGCGATCGCGGCCTGCAGCTGGTACGGGCCGAGCGGGGACCCCGTCAGCGCCGAGGTGACCAGCGCGACGCCCTCGTCGATGAGGGACCTGTCCCACAGCCGTCGGTCCTGCTCCGCCAGGGGTACGAGCTCGCCCTGCGCTGTGCTCCGGGCCGCGTGCCGGGCGTGCGTCAGCAGCATCAGCGCGAGCAGGCCCGCGACCTCGCCCTCCTCGTCCCGGAGAGCCGGCTGGGCCCGGGTGAGCGCGAGCAGCATCCGGCCCAGCCGGATGGCTTCGTCGGCCAGGTCGACCCGGTGCAGCAGCGCCCCGGACGAGGCCGTGTGCCCTTCCGTGAAGATGAGGTAGATCACCGCCGCGACAGCCGCGATCCGCTCCGGAAGCTCGGAGGGTGCGGGCAGCTCGAACCGTGCGCCGCGAAGCCTGGCTTTCGCGCGGCTGATCCGCTGTCCGATGGTCGCACTGGGAACGAGGAACGCGTGGGCGATCTCCTCGGTCGTGAGGCCGCCCACGGCGCGCAGCGTGAGGGCGATCTGCGAGGACAGCGTCAGGGACGGGTGGCAGCACAGCAGCAGGAGCTCGAGGGACTCGTCCCTGCTCGAGGCAGGGCCAGGGTCCGGATCCTCGGCCACCGCCTGCTCGCGCCGGCGGCGGGCCGAGCCGGTCCGCCAGGAGTCGATGAGGCGGCGGTCCGCCACCCGTACGAGCCACGCGATGGGGTCGTCCGGCGGGCCTGCTGCCTGCCACTCGATGACAGCGGCGAGCAGCGCCTCCTGCATGGCGTCCTCCGCCTCCGCGAAGTCGCCGCGCCGTCGGACCAGCGCGCCGAGGGCCCGCGGTGCGGCAGCCCGCAGCAGGCCCTCGACATCGTGGGCGTCCGTCACTGGTCGGGCCAGTCGTAGCTCATGACCGGCCGCACCTCGATGTCCGCCGCTCCGGCCTGCACCTCGGGGATGAGCCCGGCGATCTCGACAGCCCGGTCCCGGGAGGCGACGTCGACGAGGTAGAAGCCCGCGAGCATCTCCTTGGTCTCGGCGAACGGGCCGTCGGTGACCACGTACGTGCCTTCCGCGCCCCGGACCACGCTCGCCGAGGTGTCGGAGTCGAGCGCCTCGCCGGCCACGTACTCGCCGCTGGCGACGAGGTCGGCGTTGAGCTTCTGGTAGGCCGCGAGGCCCTCCGCCTGCATGGTCGGGGTGAACGAGGCGAACTGCTCGCGCGCGCCGCGGTGCTGGTGGATGAGGATGAGGTACTTCATGGTCGGACCTTCCGTCAGGCGGCCCGGCTGGCCGCTCCACCCGATAGTCGGAACCGTCTCACGGATTTCGACACGCGCCGCTGCGGAATGTCCCGGAAGCCGCCACGCACCACCCCGTCGGCGGCCCCGCGTCACCTGTCGGCGCGTCGAGCCCTCGCCCGGTTCACCGCCAGCCGAGCCCCGGCGCCACATGGGTGAGGATGGCCTCGAGGACGTGGGCGTTGTAGTCGACGCCGAGCTGGTTCGGGACCGTGAGGAGCAGCGTGTCCGCGGCGGCGATGGCCTCGTCCTCCGCGAGCTGCTCGACGAGCCGGTCCGGCTCCGCCGCGTACGAGCGCCCGAACACCGCCCTGAAGTCGTCGATCACGCCGACCGAGTCCTCGGAGTCGAGGTCGTGGCCGAAGTACATGCGGTCCTCGTCGGTCACGATGGGGAAGATCGAGCGGCTCACCGAGACCCGCGGCTCACGCTCGTGCCCCGCCTCCTTCCATGCCGCACGGAACGCCTCGATCTGCTCCGCCTGCTGGACGTGGAACGGCTTGCCGCTCTCGTCGGTCTTGAGCGTCGAGCTCATGAGGTTCATGCCGAGCTTCGCCGCCCACTCGCTGGTCGCGTTGGACGCCGAGCCCCACCAGATCCGGTCGCGCAGCCCGGGGGACTGGGGCTGGATCCCGAGCGGTCCGGGCCTGGGGTTCGGGAACATGGGCCTCGGGTTGGGCTCGGCGAAGCGGGCGCCGGAGATGACCTTGAGGTACGTCTCGGTGTTCGCCCTCGCCACATCAGCCATCGTCTGGCCGTCGGGGGCGTCGTAGCCGAAGTAGCGGAACCCGTCGACCACCTGCTCGGGCGATCCCCGGCTCACCCCGAGCTGGAGCCTGCCACCGGAGATGAGGTCGGCGGCCGCGGAGTCCTCGGCCATGTACATCGGGTTCTCGTACCGCATGTCGATGACGCCGGTACCGATCTCGATACGGCTCGTCCGCGCGCCGATCGCCGCGAGGAGGGGGAACGGCGAGCCGAGCTGGTTGGCGAAGTGGTGAACGCGGAAGTACGCGCCGTCCGCGCCGAGCTCCTCGGCAGCGACGGCGAGGTCGATGGACTGGTGCAGCACGTCGGCGGCCGACTGCGTCCGCGAGTGCGGCGAGCTCGACCAGTGGCCGAAGGACAGGAACCCGATCTTCTTCACAGGTAGTTCAACCTTCAATCAGTCTCGATATTCCGAGCTCGACATGCTGCGATTACGTCCTCGCCACCACGCAGGGTAGGGTCTGTCACAGCAGTCCGTGAAGTCTTGCCCCGGACTCCCGCGCGGCCACAGTTCCGCGCCCCTCGCTCCGGCGAGGGCACCGCCTGAATTCCTCCCGTCGCCGACGGGAACGGCCTGGTGAGACACCGACCGAATCGAATGGTTACTTGACCTCTTCCACCAGCTTCACCCTGCTCGGCGTGCCCGCGAACCTCGCGCAGCTGCTCGCCGACCAGGGCATCACCGACCCCACCCCGATCCAGACCGCCACCCTTCCCGACTCCCTCGCCGGGCGTGACGTGCTCGGCCGCGGTCGTACGGGCTCCGGCAAGACGTACGCGTTCCTGCTGCCCGTCGTCGCCCGCCTCACCGCCTCTCAGCAGACCGTGAAGCGCGGCGCCCCGCGGGCGCTCATCCTCGCTCCGACCCGCGAGCTCGTGGGCCAGATCCACGCCGCCCTCATGCCCCTGGCTCGGGCGAACAGCCTCTCGACGATGACCGTCTTCGGCGGCGTCGGGCAGAACCCGCAGGTCGCCGCGCTGCGCAAGGGCGCCGACATCGTCGTGGCGACGCCCGGTCGGCTCGAGGACCTCATCAAGCAGGGCCATGCCCGGCTCGCCGACATCGAGGTGACGGTGCTCGACGAGGCCGACCACATGGCCGACCTCGGGTTCCTGCCCGCCGTGAAGCGGATCCTCGACCTCACGCCGCAGACCGGCCAGCGCATGCTCTTCAGCGCGACGCTCGACAAGGCGATCGACGGCATCGTCGCCCGCTACCTGCACAACGCCCGCACGCACCAGGCTGACTCGGCGCAGTCACCGGTCTCGACGATGCACCACCACGTGCTCCACGTCGACCGCGGCAACCGCGTCTCGGTGCTCGTCGAGCTCACGAGCGCCCCTGGACGGACGCTCGTCTTCACGCGTACGAAGCACGGCGCGAAGCAGCTCGCGCGCCAGCTGAACGCCGAGGGCGTGCCTGCGGTCGACCTCCACGGCAACCTGAGCCAGAACGCCCGTACGCGCAACCTCGACGCGTTCCACACCGGCAAGGTCGAGACGCTCGTCGCCACCGACATCGCCGCGCGCGGGATCCACGTCGACGACGTCGGGCTCGTGGTGCACGCGGATCCGCCCGTCGAGGAGAAGGCCTACCTTCACCGCTCCGGCCGTACCGCCCGCGCCGGCAACGAGGGCACCGTCATCACGTTGATGACCGACGACCAGGTGAGGGATGTCCGGGCGCTGACGCGTGCCGCCGGCATCAACCCCACCATCACCCGGATCGACCGTCAGCGTCACCCGATGCTGGCGACGCTCGCACCGGGTGAGCGCGTACTCGTCCCTGGCGGGTACGCGGACGCCACGCCGGTCGTCGAGCAGGGACCGGGTCGCGGGCGCTCCGCGGGCGGCCGTTCTCGTCACGGCAGTGGCGGCGGCGGTCGGGGACCCTCCAAGACCCACTCGTCGGCCTTCGACACCGACAGCGGGCTGCCCCGCGGCGGCTCCGGCCGGGGCACCTCCGGGGGTACGCCCGGGAAGTCGAGCGGTGCCCGTGGCAGCGCGGCCGGCTCGCGCGGCGGCTCCAACGGCGCACGCGGCGGCGCTCCCCGTAAAGCGTCCGACGTGCGGAAGGTCGGCCCCTCGGGCAACGCGGTCCGTCCGCACAGCGCCGCCTCGTTCAGCGCTCGCCGCAGCGGCTGACCGACTCAGGTCGCGAACACGTCGCGCAGCGTGACGGTACGCAAGCCGCGCTGCGCGATGAGGTCCGTGAGCCGCTGCATGGCGCCGATGACCCCGGGGTGGTTGGCGTGGGCGATGATCACCCGGCCCGCCGCGAAGTACTGCTCCGCGAACGCCGCGATCTGGTCGCTCGTCAGCACGCTGGAGTCGGACAGCGAGCCGTACCACAGGGTCGGCGCGGTGTAGCCGATCGCGGCCGCCGCGCTCTTCACGCGGTCGTTGAGGTAGCCGAACGGCGGCCGGTAGAACGGTTTCGCCGAGACGCCGTACGTGCTCTGGATGAAGTCCTCGTTGCGTTGGAGCTGGTCCTGGATCCCCGCGGCGGAGAGGCTGCGGAGGTCGGGGTGCGACCACGTGTGATTGGCGAGCTGTACCTGCCCCGACTGTACGAGCGGCAGGAGTCGCTGCGCGTTCTTCGTCCACGCGGGCTGGTTGCCGTTGAGGAAGAAGGTCAGCCTCGTCCCCGTCTGCTCGGCGAGCTGCGCGTACGCGGCCACGACGTCCGGGTCGGTGCCGTCGTCGATGGTCCAGGCCATGTACGGGCCGGGGACCGTGAGCGCGGTGATGGCCTGGCCGGAAGGGATCGAGCCCTTCGTCGTGGGCAGGGGAGGCGCTGAGACGCTCGGGCGGACGAGGGGCGTGGTGGGTCCGGCAGGGAGCGACGGGCTGCTGCTCGGCGTCCCTGCTCCCTGTCCAGCGTGAGAGGGGCCCGACACGTTCATGCCCGCGCGGCCGGCACACCCGCCGAGCACGGCTGCGGTCAGTGCCCCCGCGCTGCCGACCAGGAACCGACGTCGATCCATGCCCCTCCCCTTCCTCGGACAGGCTAGGTGGTGGCCCTCTCGGGAACGGTGAAGCGGCGATAAGGAGTCGGCTAAGCCGGGGAATAGTCACTCCTCGTCGTGAGGTTGAGTGGATGAGACTCAACTTTCCGGATTGAGCGTGCTAGGCTCAACACCGGTTCAAGACACCGTGACATCCACTCAACTGGAGGAACCCACATGGCTCGTGCAGTAGGCATCGACCTCGGCACCACCAACTCTGTCGTCGCCGTTCTCGAGGGCGGCGAGCCCACCGTCATCCCCAACGCCGAGGGCGCCCGTACGACCCCGTCGGTCGTCGCCTTCGCGAAGGGTGGCGAGGTCCTGGTCGGCGAGGTCGCCAAGCGCCAGGCCGTGACGAACGTCGACCGCACCATCCGCTCGGTCAAGCGCCACATGGGCACGACCTGGTCGAAGGACATCGACGGCAAGGAGTACAAGCCGCAGCAGATCAGCGCGTTCGTGCTGCAGAAGCTCAAGCGCGACGCCGAGGCGTACCTCGGCGAGCCGGTGACCAACGCCGTCATCACGGTTCCCGCGTACTTCTCCGACGCCGAGCGTCAGGCCACGAAGGAGGCGGGCGAGATCGCCGGCCTCACCGTCGACCGCATCATCAACGAGCCGACCGCTGCCGCGCTCGCGTACGGCCTGGACAAGGGCCACGAGGAGCAGACGGTCCTCGTCTTCGACCTCGGCGGCGGCACCTTCGACGTGTCGCTCCTCGAGATCAGCGAGGGCGTGTTCGAGGTCAAGGCCACCAACGGCGACAACCGCCTCGGCGGCGACGACTGGGACCAGCGGGTCGTCGACCACCTGGTCAAGGAGTTCAAGAACGCCCACGGCATCGACCTGAGCAAGGACAAGATGGCCCGGCAGCGCCTCCAGGAGGCCGCCGAGCGCGCGAAGATCGAGCTGTCGAGCGCCCAGGAGACGCAGATCAACCTGCCGTACATCACCGCCGGCGCTGACGGCCCGCTGCACCTCGACACGAAGCTCACGCGCGCGGAGTTCCAGCGCATGACGCAGGACCTGCTCGACCGCTGCCGCGCCCCGTTCAGCAAGGTGCTCGCCGACGCGAAGATCAGCACCGACAAGGTGCACGAGGTCATCCTCGTCGGCGGCTCGACGCGTATGCCGGCGGTCGTCGACCTGGTCAAGGAGCTGGCCGGCAAGGACCCGCACAAGGGCGTCAACCCTGACGAGGTCGTCGCGCTCGGCGCGTCGCTGCAGGCCGGCGTCCTCCGCGGCGAGGTCAAGGATGTGCTGCTCCTCGACGTCACCCCGCTGAGCCTCGGCATCGAGACCAAGGGCGGCGTCATGACGAAGATCATCGAGCGGAACACGACCATCCCGACCAAGCGTTCCGAGGTGTTCACCACGGCCGAGGACAACCAGCCGTCCGTGATGATCCAGGTGTACCAGGGCGAGCGTGACTTCGCCCGCGACAACAAGTCGCTCGGCAACTTCGAGCTCACCGGCCTGATGCCGGCGCCCCGCGGCCTGCCGCAGATCGAGGTCACCTTCGACATCGACGCCAACGGCATCGTCCACGTCCACGCGAAGGACCTGGCCACGGGCAAGGAGCAGTCGATGACCGTGACCGGCGGCTCCGCGCTGGCCAAGGACGACATCGACCGGATGGTGCGCGACGCCGAGGCTCACGCCGAGGAGGACCGCAAGCGCCGCGAGGCCGTGGAGATGCGCAACGAGGCGGACGCGCTCGCGTTCCGCACCGAGAAGCTCCTCGCCGAGCACGCCGAGACGCTGACCGACGAGCAGAAGAAGCCTGTCGCCGACGCCCTCGCCACGCTGCAGGCCGCCCTCAAGGGCACCGGCAACGACGACGAGGTCCGCACGGCCATGAACGACCTCAACGAGAAGGCGGCCGCGATGGGCCAGGCGGTCTACCAGGCCGCTCAGGCGGCCCAGCAGTCCGCCGGCGCTGAGGCGCCCACGGGTGCTGCGGGCGGCTCGGACGACGACGTGGTCGACGCGGAGATCGTCGACGACGACAACGACAAGCACTGACGCACGACCTGCGAGGGCGCACCGTCCGGCCGATGGCTGGACGGGTGCGCCCTCCTAGTCTTGTGACACAGACCGAGGAGAGACATGACTGAGGACTTCCCCCCCGAGGACCAGACGCCTGACACCGGAGCCACCCCGCCGCCGGCGGAGGAGAACGGCGACAACGACGTGGACCTGTCCGCCGCCGTCGCCGAGCTGACGAGCGACCTCCAGCGCGTCCAGGCGGAGTACGTGAACTACAAGCGCCGGGTCGACCGTGACCGCGACGTCGCCCGCCAGCGCGGCATCGAGTCGGTCATCGCCGACCTGCTGCCCGTGCTCGACGGGATCGACGGCGCGAAGGCCCACGACGAGCTGACCGGCGGTACGAAGCTCATCGCGGACGAGTTCGCGAAGGTGACGGCCAAGTACGGGCTCGAGGCGTACGGGGAGGTGGGCGACGAGTTCGACCCCACCATCCACGAGGCGCTCATGCACGTGCACGTACCCGGGTACACCGTCACGACCTGCACCCAGGTGTTCCAGAGGGGGTACCGGCTCGGCGGTCGGGTGATCCGGCCCGCGCGCGTCGCCGTGACCGACCCCAGCGAGGAGCCGAGCGCTGCGAGCCAGGAGCAGGACGACTCCGTACCCGACGACCCGGGATCCCTCACCGACTGACGTGGAAGGAGGCGCTGGATGAGCACGAAGGACTGGCTCGAGAAGGACTACTACAAGATCCTCGGCGTCTCCAAGGACGCCAAGCCGGAGGACATCAAGAAGGCGTTCCGCAAGCTGGCCCGGGAGAACCACCCGGACCAGCACCCCGACGACAAGGAGTCGGAGCGCCGCTTCAAGGAGATCTCCGAGGCCAACTCGGTCCTCTCGGACCCGACGAAGCGCAAGGAGTACGACGACGCGCGGAGCATGTTCGGCGGTGGCTTCCGGTTCCCCGGCGGCGGCCAGCCGGGCAGGCCCGGGGGCGGCGTCAACATCGAGGACCTGTTCCGCAACGCGGGGGACAGCGGCCTGGGGGACATCTTCGGAGGCCTCTTCGGCGGCCAGCAGCCGACCGGGCGCCGGTCGGGGCGTGGGCCGCGGCGCGGTGGCGACATCGAGGGCGAGGTCACCATTCCGTTCGCCGACGCGGCGACCGGGGTGACCGTCGGCGTCCAGATGGTGTCGGAGGACGCGTGCGAGGCATGCCGCGGTACGGGCGCGAAGGCCGGCACCGTGCCGCAGGTCTGTCCCACCTGCCAGGGCTCCGGCATGCAGGCGTCCCAGTCGGGCGGTTTCGCGTTCAGCGAGCCGTGCCGTCAGTGCCGCGGCCGGGGGCTCATCATCGAGACGCCCTGCCCGGTGTGTGCGGGCACGGGACGCGCCAGGTCCACCCGGACCATGCAGGTACGCATCCCCGCCGGTGTCGACGACGGGCAGCGGATCCGCATCAAGGGCAAGGGCGGTGCCGGGGAGAACGGCGGCGCGGCGGGTGACCTGTACGTCACGGTGCACGTCACGCCGCACCCCGTGTTCGGACGCAACGGCGACGCGCTCACCGTGACCGTGCCGGTCACGTACTCGGAAGCGGCGCTCGGCGCCGAGATCGACGTGCCGACGCTCGCCGACGGTACGGTCCGGCTGCGCGTCCCCGCGGGGACGCCGAACGGCCGTACGTTCCGGGTCAAGGGGCGCGGCGTCGGCAAGGCCCAGGGCGCGGGCGACCTGCTGGTCACCATCCAGGTCGAGGTGCCGCAGCACCTGTCGGAGGCGGCCCGGGCAGCCCTCGCCGAGTACCAGCGCCTGGCGGCCGAGCCCAACCCCCGTGCGCATCTCATGAGGAGCTGACATGGAGCACCTTCCCGACCGACTCGACCGTGACGCGCCGCTGTTCCCGATCTCGACGGCCGCGCGACTCGCGGGCATGCACCCTCAGACGCTCCGCACGTACGACCGGCTCGGCCTCGTCGTCCCGACCCGTACACGCGGGCGTGGCCGGCGCTACTCCCTGCGGGACGTGGCACGGCTGCGGCTGGTCCAGTACCTGTCGCAGGACGAGGGGATCAACCTCAACGGCGTCCAGCGCATCCTCGAGCTCGAGATGCGCCTCGACGGGTTGCAGAAGCGGGTCGAGGAGCTGACGGCCGAGCTGCGCGCGGCGCACGCGGCACCCCCAGGGTCGCGCCTCTTCACGGCGTCCACGAGTGCGGTGCACCTCGGTACGGTCGTGCGCACCCAGAGGGCCATCGGCCGCTGACGCGAACCGGCGGCAGGCGTGGTCCTGCTCCGGACGGTCTCAGTGAACGTCGTCGGTGTATCAAGGGATGGGTAGACCTGCACATCCCATGGCAGATTTGGCGAGGGGCGTAGAGGTTCGCCTACAACCCTTGGTGAACCGACGGCGCCGAGCCACGGAGGAGAGCACGATGAACGACCTCATCTCTCGCGCACTGGTGGTCGCCTCGGACACCGACGTCGTCGAGGTCGGGCGCGGGCTGCTGCCCCGCAGCGGGACGATTCTGCGTGACGCGCTCTTTCCCGGCCGGGCCGCACTGGACGGCGCCACCCCCTCGGACGAGGTGTTCGCCGATACGAGGCCGGTTCTGGTCGTGGCCGACGAGCGCACCTGGGCAGCCGCTGGCCAGGCCGTCCACGACTCGCTCGCCGCGGCGGGCGTCGAGGTGCTGGAGCCCATGGTGTTCCCGGGACACCCCGTTCTGTACGCGGCGCTCGAGAACTGCGACCTCATCACGCAGCGCCTCGACGAGACCGGCGCGCTCGGCGTGGCGGTCGGCTCGGGAACCCTGAACGACCTGGTGAAGCTGGCGTCCGGGCGTCTCGGCCAGCCGTACGGCGTCGTGGGGACGGCCGCATCGATGGACGGC
>DASSQF010000248.1:0-3355 GCA_035702685.1 Propionibacteriaceae bacterium | reverse complement strand
CGCCCCTCCTTCCCTTGTCGGAAGGGCTTGAGCAGGCCTCAGCGGCCCGGAAGCCCGCCGCTGCAACTCCTCCCACCACCCTGGCAGCCGGACGTTTCACCCGTGTTTCCGTCCTGATGCAGGTCGGAGACAGCCTCGGGGAGCGCGTCACGGCCGGCCCAGGTCCACGTACACGTCTCCGTCGCGGACGACGACAGGGAAGCACCGGAGGCCTGCCTCGAGACCGGCCTTGGGGGCCTTGTCCATGGATGCGAGGCACTCTCCGGTGACGAGCGAGAAGACCTGCTTGTACACGGGTGAGGCGATCGTCGGCTCCCCGAGCCGGCTGCCGGTGATGCCACGCGAGATCACTGACGCTCCCGAGAACGGGCAGAGGTTCTGTACGGCGTACAGCTCGCCGGTCTCGACGAGGAAGACGGCGACCTGCACCTCTCCGATGAGGGCCGCCACCCCCAGTCCGGGGGTGAGCTGGTCGAGACGGCACACGTGCTCGAGTCGCGTGCGCTCCAGGATGTCGGTCATCGGTGTACCTCCAGTGTCGTGGCGATGAGGACGGGACCACCGGCGCGTTCGTCGTCGGTGGCAGGGCGACGCTGGCCGCGCTCCTCGACATGCGCGAGGGTCGGGTCCGGCGTCGTCGTGGCGTTGATGAACGAGGAGAACTGCTGCAGCCGTACCGGGTCTCTCAGCACAGCCGCCCACTCGTCCTCGTACGTGGCGATGTGGCGCTCCATCTGGGCGTCGAGCTCGGCGCAGATCCCGAGGGCGTCGTCGACGACGATCTCGCGCAGCCGCTCCAGGCCGCCCTCGAAGTCCTGCTGCCAGGCGGCCGTGCGCTGCAGCCGGTCGGCTGTGCGCACGTAGAACATGAGGTAGCGGTCGATGATCCGGAACAGCGACTCCGAGTCGACGTCCTCGACCAGCAGCTGCGCGTGGCGCGGCTCGAACCCGCCGTTGCCTCCCACGTAGATGTTCCAGCCGCGCTCGGTGGCGATGATGCCCACGTCCTTGCTGCGCGCCACGGCGCACTCGCGGGCGCAGCCCGAGACGCCGAGCTTGAGCTTGTGCGGGCTGCGCAGCCCGCGGTACCGGAGCTCGAGGGCGATCGCCATGCTCACGGAGTCCTGGACCCCGTACCGGCACCACGTCGACCCGACGCACGACTTCACGGTCCGTACGGCCTTGCCGTACGCGTGTCCCGACTCGAAGCCGGCCTCGACCAGCCGCGACCAGATCACGGGCAGCTGCTCGAGTCGTGCCCCCAGCAGGTCGATGCGCTGGCCGCCGGTGATCTTCGTGTACAGGCCGAAGTCGCGGGCGATCTCCCCGATGACGATGAGCTTCTCCGGTGTGATCTCACCGCCGGGAATGCGCGGGACGACGGAGTACGTGCCGTCCTTCTGCATGTTCGCCATGACCCGGTCGTTCGTGTCCTGCAGCGCCGCCCGCCCCTCCGCGAGGATGTGGCCGTTGTAGAGGGTCGCGAGGATGCTGGCCACCGTCGGCTTGCAGATGTCGCAGCCGAGGCCCTCGCCGAAGCGCTCGACGATCGCCGTGAAGCTGTCGAGCCGGGCGACCTTCACCGCCGCGAAGAGCTCGGCGCGGCTCATCGCGAAGTGCTCGCACAGCGCCGTCGACACGGTCAGGCCCTGCTCTGCGAGCGCGGTGGCCATGAGCTTCTTGACGAGCGGCACGCACGAGCCGCAGCTCGTGCCCGCCTTCGTACACGCCTTCACCGCGGTGAGGTCGTGGCAGTCGTGGTCGGTCACCGCGCCCCGGATCGTGCCGGCCGACACGTTGTTGCACGAGCAGACCGTGGCCGCGTCGGGCAGTTCCAGCTGCGGACGCTCCTGGCTCTCCGGCAGCAGCCACACGGCGGGGTCGCCCGGGAGCGAGGCGCCGACCATGGGGCGCAGGGAGCTGTAGGCGGAGGCGTCGCCGACGAGGATGCCGCCCAGCAGGACCTGCGCGTCGTCGGTCATGACGAGCTTCTTGTACACGCCCGCGACGGGGTCGGAGAAGACGAGCTCGAGCGCGCCGGGGGTACGGCCGTGCGCGTCGCCGAAGCTGGCGACCTCGACCCCCAGCAGCTTGAGCTTCGTGCTGAGGTCGGCGCCGGGGAACTCCCCGTCCCCGCCGAGGAGGTTGTCGACGGCGATCTCGGCCATCGTGTTGCCGGGGGCGACGAGCCCCCAGCAGCCGCCCTTGATGCACGCCACCTCGCCGATCGCGTAGACGTGAGGGTCGGCGGTACGGCAGCGGTCGTCGACCACCACCCCGCCTCGCGGGCCGATCTCGAGCCCGGCCTCCCGGCCGAGCTCGTCACGGGGCCGTACCCCTGTGGAGACGACCACCACGTCGGCCGGGATGCGGGAGCCGTCACCGAACCGCAGCCCTGCCACACAGCCGTCGGGGCCCGCCTCGAACTCCTCGGTCGCGGACTGCAGACGAACCGTGACGCCCAGCCCCTCGATCCGCCTGCGCACCGCGTGACCCGCGGCCTCGTCGACCTGGACCGCCAGGAGCCGGTCCCCGTACTCGACCACAGTCGTGGGCAGTCCCATGGCGTTGAGGGCTCCCGCCGCTTCGAGCCCGAGCAGTCCGCCGCCCACAGCGACGCCACGCACCTCGCGGCCGCTGTCCCGAAGGCGGGCCACCCACTGCTGGATGCGCTGGACGTCGTCGATCGTCCGGTACAGGAACACTCCGTCGTGGTCGTTTCCGGCGATGGGGGGCATCCAGGCGTACGAGCCGGTGGCGAGCACGAGGTCGTCGTAGCTCACGCGCTCGCCGGACTGGAGCACGACCTCGCGCGCCTCCCGGTCGACGGCGGTCACGCGATCGCCGCGGCGCAGCATGACCCGGTCGTGCGACCAGAGGGCCGCGTTTCCGAGAAGGAGCGAGGCCGGGTCCTCGCCCGCGAAGAGCCGGGAGAGGGCGATCCGGTCGTACGGGAGGTGGTCCTCCTCCCCGATGACGACCACCTGGAAACGGCCCTCGGTGTCCCTGTCGACGAGAGCCTCGACGAACCGCTGGGCGACCATCCCGGCCCCGATGACGACGATCGTGGACATGTGTTCCTCCTTGTCAGGCGGCCGCGGGGGCCGGTCGGGTCTGGCAGGCGAGCAGGGCTCCGACGATCGAGGTGCACTCGCCGCAGCCGGTGGTCGCGCGGGTGGCTCCGGCCACCTCGGCGACGCTCGCGCACCCGTCCGCGATCGCGTCACGGATGCGGCCGGCGGTGACGCTGTTGCACGTACAGACGGGATCGGTGTCGGCGAGCTGGTCCGGGTTCTTCGTCCCCCCGCCGGACGCCGACGCCAGGGCCCTGATCATGAGCTGGGCCGGGTCGGAT
>DASSQF010000247.1:0-4035 GCA_035702685.1 Propionibacteriaceae bacterium | reverse complement strand
CCTCGGACAAGGCGTCGAAGCTCCTCGTCAGGGCGTCGAGGTCGTCGCCGACGAGTGCGATCCTGACCCGCGTCGGGTCGCCGAGGTCGACGCCGAGCATCCCATCGGTGCCGTAGATCGCGAACTCGTCCGTCGTGAGCGCTGCGTGCATGACGGTCTCGGGGGGCACGTCGGGGACCTGGAAGTCGCCGTACGTGGACACCTCGACCTTGCCGCCGAAGACGGACTGGTAGAAGCTCAGGGCTTCTCGGGTGTTGCCCTCGAAGGTGATGTACGGGATCACTGCCGTGGCCATGAGGAACTCCCTTCGCCCGGCCGCGGGAGCGGCCGATCGGCGCACAGTAGATCCCGCCCCCGCACGGGGTCAATGGATCCCTTGCTCAGTAGACGTTCTTGTCGTCGCGGTAGTGGCGCCAGACGTTCTCGAAGAACTCGTCGTCCTCCGGGATCGGCCGTACGGGCCGCCAGGCGAAGCTCAGCTCTCCGCCGGAGGACAGGCCCGTCTCCTGGATGACGTCGGCCAGCCCGTCCTCGAGCGAGAACCGGAAGACCTCCGGCAGGTCGAGCTCCGGGCCGTTCTCGGCGGCGAGCGGCAGCGTTCCCGAGGCGTCCGTGTACAGCACCGACCCTCGCGACCGGCCGCCGTGGTCGAGGTAGTCGGCCATCGCCGACAGGTACACGTACTGGCTCGTGAGGATGTCGCGGATGAGGAACAGGCGGTTCACCGACCGGCGGCTCCCGGCGGCGGCCGCCGACGTCGAGGCGTACGAGTCCAGCCAGCCCTTGACCTGGACGAGCGCGTCGGCGATGGACTGCCTCGACCGTACGACGCCCGCGTGGCTGCTCATGAGCTCCGTCGCCTCGCGCAGCAGCGCGTCGGTCGTGTCCGGCATGGTCTCGGCCCGCTCGGTGGCGCCCCGCAGCAGCGCGACGGCGTCCGCGACGACCCCGTGGGCCGCGGCCTCGAACTGCTCGTCGGACACGGGCTCGCCCCGGCGGCGAGCCGCGATGTACGTGGCGGCGCGGGTCGCGCCCACCTGACCGGAGTTGAGCGCGGCACCGCCCGGCCGGTACACGCCGTGCGCGCCGGCGGCCTCCCCCACGGGGAAGAGCCCCTCGAGGTTCGACTGCCACCACTGGTCGACCCACAGGCCGCCGTTGTTGTGCTGGGCGCAGACCGCGACCTCCAGCAGGTCCTTCTCGAGGTCCACGCCCGGGTTGCGACCCAGGTAGAACTCGTACGCCGGCCTGTTCATGTGCTGCAGCCGCTGGATGGGCGTCGAGTCACCCAGCCCGAGCACGCCCGCGCGCTCGAGGTACTCGTACGCCTCCGGCGCCAGCGCCATCGGGTCCCAGTGGCCCCGCGGGTTGGAGCGGAAGTCGAGGAAGACGCGCCGTCCGCGGAGCACGGTCTCCCGGTACACGAGCAGGTCGACGAGGGACGAGCCGGAGCGGGCCTTCCGGATGTCGAACGGCCACTGGTAGCCCTTGAGGAACACCAGCGAGATGAGCCGTCCGTAGTCCTCGATGGCCTCGTCGAGGAACTCGCGCTCGTCGCCCCCGTCCGCGTCGGTCGACACGAACCGCGGGACGACCTGCATGTACGTGCCGGACACGTTCCACCGCGGCTTGGTGCTGGCGAGCCCGAACTGCCACTCCGTGAGGTTCTTGCCGCGTACGCCGGCCCGCAGCGGCGCACCGTTCGCGCCCCACTGCCCGTGCGGGTACACGGCATCCGCGTACATGCCGGCCGGGCCGCCGGTCGCGTACACGAGGTTGGTGCACCGCAGCAGCAGGAAGCGGGACTCGTCGGAGTTGTCGCGGACGTCGGTCTTGAGGCACAGCAGGCCCACGACGCGCCCCTTGTCGACGACGAGGTCGACGACCCGGCACGCGTCGATCACGGGGATCTTGTGCAGCTCCTGGACGCGCCGCTCCAGCGACTCCGTCATGGACTTGCTCGTGAACGGGCCGACGGAGGTCGCGCGCTGGCGGGGGTCGTGGTCCGTCTTGTAGCCGACGAACTCCCCCGACCGCGCGTGCGGGAACGGCACCCCGGACTCCACGAGGTGGAAGAACGCCCGGGCTGACCATGCCGCCTCAGCGAGCGCGATGTCGCCGTCCATCGCGCCGCCCGAGAAGAGCGTCTCCGCCATCGCACGTACGGAGTCGGGCTCGGAGCCGGACAGGGTCAGCTTGTAGTACGTCTGCTTGTCGGACCCGGCGTTGCGGGAGGCGCCCGCACGGATCTTGTCGCTCACGACGATGACGTCCCCCTGCCCGAACATGGCGAGGCGGTCGGCGGCGCAGTAGCCGGCCGAGCCCGTACCCACCACGACGGTGTTGGCCGTGAGGACCGGCACCTCGTAGCCGTCGACGACGATCGTCTCCATCCCGCTCACCTCACAGCCTCGGGATCTGCATGCCGCCGCCGACGACGATGACGTCGCCCGTCGAGTACGGCATCTGGCCGGACGCCAGGACCGCCACAGCACCGGCGACGTCCGCCGGGGTCCCCCAGCGCGGCATGGGGGCCAGCCCGTTCGCGAAGAGCGCGTCGTAGCGGTCCTTGACCCCGGCCGTCATGTCGGTCGCGATGACGCCCGGCCGCACCTCGTACACCACGATCCCCTCGGGCGCGAGCCTCGCGGCCCAGACCTGCGTCGCCATGGCGACGCCGGCCTTGGAGACGCAGTACTCGCCGCGGTTCGTCGAGACGACGGTCGCCGAGATCGACGAGACGTTGACGACCGTGCCGCACGGACGGTCGGTGGGCACCTCGGGACCCCGCTGGGCGATCATCCGGTTCGCGACGACCTGGGTGAGGAAGTAGGGGCCGCGCAGGTTGATGGAGAGCACCCGGTCGAACTCGTCGGTCGTCGCCTCCAGCACGTCGTTGCGCACGCTGGGTGCGACGCCGGCGTTGTTGACGAGCAGGTCGACCCGTCCGAAGGCGGCCAGCGTGTCGTCGAGGTAGCGCCGGTGGTCGGCGGGGTCGGCGATGCTGCCTGCCGTGTACGAGACGTCGCCGAGCGCCCGCAACGGCGCCAGCACGTCGTCGGGCGCGGGCCTCGTCGCCAGGATCGACACCTGGTAGCCGTCACGCAGCAGTCGCTCGGTGATCCCTCGTCCGATCCCCCGACTGCCACCCGTCACCATCGCCACCGGCATGGCAGCACCTCCTTCGGTCTGGGCACATCCTGGCGCATCACGGCTGCTGTTGGCAAGCGCTTTCCCCGCCAGGGCGTACGATCTCCCTGTTCTCGCCCACCGCGTGGTGGGGCAGCATGGTCGCAGCGCGGAGCACGAGACGACGACGAACGACTCCCGAGGCGAGCCGACGCCTGTCGTTAACGGTTCGTTCACCGAGAGCGCGGGAAGCGGTCACTTGACCTCCCTAGCCTCGCAGCGGCGGACATGATTCGCCGCCCACCTGACCACAAAGGACGATTTGTGAGAACCACTCGCTTCACGAAGATCGCCGCCGTCGCTGCTCTGGGCACCATGGCCCTGACCGCATGCTCGAACGCGACGGCCACCGGGGGCTCGAGCACGGGGAGCTCGGCATCCGGGTCCGCCCTGGCCTGCCCGTCGGGCTCGATCACGGGCGAGGGCTCGACCGCCCAGACCAACGCCATCCAGCAGATCATCGCCGCGTACAACGACGCCTGCAAGAACGCCGCCAAGATCGAGTACAACGCCACCGGCTCGGGCGCGGGCGTCAAGAACTTCAACGCCGGCCTCGTCGACTTCGGCGGCTCCGACTCGGCCCTCTCCGCGGACGAGCACAAGGCGGCCCTCGCTCGCTGCAAGAACAACGAGGCGTGGGACCTCCCCCTCGTCGTCGGGCCGGTCGCCTTCTCGTACAACCTCAACGGCGTCAGCAAGCTCACGCTGAGCGGCGACGTCCTCGCCAAGATCTTCATGGGCCAGATCACGACGTGGAACGACCCGGCGATCGCTGCCCTCAACTCGGGCGTGACGCTGCCGAGCACCCCCATCAAGGTCTTTTACCGCTCCGACGACTCGGGCACG
>DASSQF010000246.1:0-7628 GCA_035702685.1 Propionibacteriaceae bacterium | reverse complement strand
AGCGTGGTGACCCAGGCGTGGGAGGCCGTGCCGTTGGCGCCGAGGGCAGAGCCGGCGTTGAAGCCGAACCAGCCGAACCACAGGATGCCCGCACCGAGCATGGTGAGCGTCATGTTGTGGGGACGCATGGGCTTCGAGCCGAAGCCGATCCGAGGCTTGAGGACGATCGCCATCATGAGGGCGGCGACGCCGGCGTTGATGTGGATGGCGGTGCCACCGGCGAAGTCGATGGCCTTGACCGAGTTGGCGATCCATCCGCCCTTGTCGGCGGCGAAGCCGTCGAACGCGAAGACCCAGTGCGCGGCCGGGAAGTAGACGAACGTCGCCCACAGGATGGAGAAGATGGTCCACGAGGAGAAGGTCATGCGGTCGGCCACGGCGCCCGAGACGAGGGCGACGGCGATGATGGCGAAGCCTGCCTGGAACGCGACGAAGGCCATCGCAGGGAGTGTGCCGGCTGTCGCGTCACCCATCGCGGCGTGGAGGCCCAGGAGCGGGATCGGGTTGCCGATGATGCCTGCTCCGCCCACGGAGTTGCCGAAGGCCATCCCGTACCCGTAGAGGATCCACAGGACTCCGACGGTGCCCATGGTGACGAAGCTCATCATCATCATGTTGAGCGTGCTGTTGGCGCGGACCATGCCGCCGTAGAACATGGCGAGGCCGGGGGTCATCAGAAGCACCAGCGCGGCGCTCGCGAGGACCCAGGCGGTGTCGCCTCCGGAGATCTCGAGAAGTGTCATGTCCGGAATCTTTGGGTCTGACGATTACGAGGCGCCGCGCTGTCTGTTACGGCTGTGTCACACGAGGGCCGTTCGTGTAACGACTTGTCGCGCCCGGGTCAGGGCCGCCCCTGTGCGTCCCCTGGGCCATCGGTGTGGAAACGCCCACGGTGCTGTTGCCCCGGTCCCATCCGTACTAGCCTCGATTCATGGCACCACCGGTTCGTCTCGGGGTCTTCCCGACACGGACTCTGGAGGTGCCGTTTGTGTCTCGTCGTCGAGGCTCGCCCAGCGAGCGCCAGATAGGGGAGGAACCATGGACGTCGTCGTCACATCGCGTCGTTGCCAGCTCACCGATGCGTTCCGGGACCATGTCAGCGAGAAGCTGAACGCCCTCGAGAAGCTGAAAGAACGCATCATCCGGGCCGAGGTCATGGTCACCTGCTCCGACGCCAAGCGGCAGCCCGACCAGGCGATCCGCGTGGAGATCACGCTGAACGGCAAGGGGCCCGTGGTCCGCGCCGAGGCCTCCGCAGACGACAAGATGGCGGCCTTCGAGCACGCCCTCGACCGGCTCAAGAGCCAGATCCTCAAGGCCTCCGACCGACGCAAGGTCCACCGCGGCCTGCGGACCAGTGGCCTGGTGCGCCCGGAGGAGCTGTCGCCGGTGAGCGAGCAGGACGAGCACAAGCCCTAGGTACGGACGGTGGCAGGGCTGGAGGTACAGGGTGACGGCCCCCTCGTGGTGCGTGAGAAGAAGTTCGCGTCCTCACCTCTCACCCTCGCCCAGGCCCTCGACGAGATGGAGCTCGTGGGGCATGACTTCTTCCTGTACCTGGACAAGGAGTCGAGCCAGCCGAGTGTCGTCTACCGGCGGAAGGCGTACGACTACGGGGTGATCCACCTGGATGTGGAGGCGACGGCCTGACCTGGGAAGGGCGTCCGGGTGCACCCCGGGCGCCCTTCTGCCGCCACTAGGATGTACTCCGACCCCGGACTGTCGGGGAGGAAGTAGGGACCTCGGGTGGCTTTGCTCGACAGGATGCTGCACATCGGCGAGGGCCGTCAGCTGAAGAAGCTCCAGGCCGTCGCCCGCCAGGTGAACTCCATCGAGGGCGACTACACCGCGATGTCGGACGAGGACCTCCGTGGCCAGACCGCAGAATTGCGGCAGCGCTACGACAACGGCGAGTCCCTCGACTCCCTCATGCCGGAGGCGTTCGCCACCGTCCGCGAGGCCTCGACTCGGGTGCTGGACAAGCGCCACTTCGACGTCCAGATCATGGGCGGTGCCGCGCTCCACTGGTGCAACATCGCCGAGATGAAGACCGGTGAGGGCAAGACCCTCGTCGGCGTGCTCCCGTCGTACCTCAACGCGCTGACCGGCAAGGGCGTCCACATCGTCACGGTCAACGACTACCTGGCCCAGTTCCAGTCGGAGCAGATGGGCCGCATCCACCACTTCCTCGGGCTCGAGGTCGGCGCGATCCTCGCGCACATGGACCCGCCGGCACGTCGAGCCGCGTACCACGCGGACATCACGTACGGCACGAACAACGAGTTCGGGTTCGACTACCTCCGCGACAACATGGCCCTGTCGCTGGAGGACTGCGTCCAGCGCGGCCACTACTACGCCATCGTCGACGAGGTGGACTCGATCCTCGTGGACGAGGCCCGTACCCCGCTCATCATCTCCGGCCCGGCCGAGGACACGGTCCGCTGGTACCCGGAGTTCGCGCGACTCGTGAAGCGGCTGCAGCGCGACAGCCACTACGAGGTCGACGAGAAGAAGCGGACCGTCGCCATCCTCGAGGAGGGGATCGCGGTCGTCGAGGACCGCCTCGGGATCGACAACCTGTACGAGTCGGAGAACACGCCCCTCATCTCGTACCTCAACAACGCCATCAAGGCCAAGGAGCTGTTCAAGCGCGACAAGGACTACGTCGTCATGGACGGCAACGTCCTCATCGTCGACGAGCACACGGGCCGTACCCTCGACGGCCGTCGCTACAACGAGGGCCTGCACCAGGCGCTCGAGGCGAAGGAGGGCGTGCAGATCAAGGAGGAGTACCAGACCCTCGCGACCATCACGCTCCAGAACTTCTTCCGCATGTACGACAAGCTCGCGGGCATGACCGGCACCGCCAAGACGGAGGAGTCGGAGTTCCAGAAGATCTACGGCCTCGGTGTCATCCCGATCCCGACGAACAAGCCGATGATCCGGGTGGACCAGAAGGACCTCATCTACCGCACCGAGGACGCGAAGTTCGACGCGATCGTCGCCGATGTCGCCGAGCGCCACGAGAACGGGCAGCCGGTCCTCATCGGCACGGCGTCCGTGGCGAAGTCGGAGAGGCTGTCGAAGCTGCTCGTCCGCGCCGGCATCCCGCACGAGGTCCTCAACGCGAAGCAGCACGCGCGTGAGGCGGCCGTGGTCGCGCTCGCCGGGCGCAAGGGCGCCGTCACCGTGGCCACCAACATGGCCGGCCGTGGCACCGACATCATCCTCGGCGGCAACCCCGAGTTCCTCACCGACGCGGTCCTGCGCGAGCGCGGGCTCGACCCGGTCGAGAGCTCGGAGGAGTACGAGGCCGAGTGGGCCGAGACGTTCGAGAAGATCACCCAGCAGGTGGCCGACGAGCACGACGAGGTCGTCGAGGCGGGCGGGCTGTACGTGATCGGCTCGGAGCGTCACGAGTCGCGGCGCATCGACAACCAGCTCCGTGGGCGGTCGGGCCGCCAGGGTGACCCGGGCGAGAGCCGGTTCTTCCTGTCCCTCGGCGACGACCTCATGCGCCTGTTCAAGAGCGACATGGTCGACTGGTTCATGCGGGCCCTCAAGGTCCCGGACGACGTCCCCATCGAGGACAAGCGGATCACGAAGATGATCCAGAGCGCCCAGGAGCAGGTCGAGGCGCAGAACTTCGAGATGCGCAAGAACGTGCTCAAGTACGACGACGTCATGAACCGGCAGCGGCACGCCATCTACTCCGACCGGCGCGCCGTGCTGGAGGGAGCCGACGTCGAGGAGAAGCTGCGCGCGACCGTGTCGCGGGTCGTCACGCAGTTCGTGCAGAACGCCACGCAGGGCTTCGAGGAGGACTGGGACCTCGAGCAGCTCTGGCTGGACCTCAAGCAGCTGTACCCGGTCTCGCTCGACCTGGCCGACTACGAGAACCGTCAGCTGACGACCGAGCAGCTCGTCGCGGACTTCACCGAGGACGCGCAGAAGGCGTACGACCACCGCGAGGAGACGCTGACCCCGGAGGTGATGCGGGAGCTCGAGCGGCGTGTCCTGCTCACCGTGCTCGACCGCAAGTGGCGCGAGCACCTGTACGAGATGGACTACCTGCGCGAGGGCATCGGCCTGCGCGCCATGGCCCAGCGGGACCCGCTCGTCGAGTACCAGCGCGAGGGCGGCGTCATGTTCCAGGCGATGATGGACTCGTTCATGGAGGAGGTCGTCGGCTACCTGTTCAACCTGCACGTGGAGGCCGTCCAGCAGCCCGCACCGGTCCTGGACGCCGAGGGCGCGCCCGTCGACCTCGCGGCGGCGGTCAAGCGGTACCACGACGCGGAGCTCGAGGCGGAGGCCGCTGCGGCCCGCAGGCAGCTGCACATCGGGGCGGCCGGGCTCACCGACACGGCGCCCAGGACCGAGCGGGGCGGGCGGCCGAAGGCTTCGCCTGCAGCGCTGGCGGAGGCCGCGGACGACGAGGAGCCGATGGTCTCCGCGGCAGCGACCGCTCGGACTGCAGCCGCACGGACCTCGAGGCCCGGGACCCAGGGGCGGCGCAACAAGAAGCGCCACTGAGGCCGTACGCGGCAGGGCTCAGGGGCTGACGACCTGCGTCGAGCGCCTGAGCCGCGTGCCGCGCCTCGTCACGACGTCCGTGCAGCAGGCAGCGAGACGTTGCCCGGCCCGAAGTGCTTGAGGAGGACCATCGGCTCGACCGAGCTGCGGTTCGTCACGCGTACCCCGGTCCGGGCAGCCTCCTCCGACACGAAGAACTCGTCCTCGGTGAGCTCGCCGAACCGGACGAGCGTCGGTGCGGCAGCGTCGTACGTGCCGAAGGAGCCGTGGCCCTGGACGACGATGACCCCGTACGCGTCGGTGTCCCGCACGACCACCGAGGCGCCGGGCTCGACGGTGAGCTCCTTGGCGCTGAACATGGGCGCTTTGAAGACGATCCACTTCTCGACGTAGCGGAGGTCGTCGTCGGCGAGGGACTCGGCCGTCCGGAAGGGGACCAGCCGGCGGTTCTCGGCGAAGTCCGGGTCGGCGTTCCTCTCCCAGTCCAGCAGGTCGAGGATGTAGTCGAGGTCGCCCACGCGGTCCGGAGGGGCGTCCTTCCACAGCAGCTCGTCCGGCACCTCACGGTTGTTGCTCCACGACTCGCACATGCAGAGCACGTCGGACGCGGCCTGCGGCTCGTACGTGCAGGCGCTGGCGGGGGCGTGCAGGACCCCCGCCGGCACGTCCCATCCCGTCCCGAGCTGCGTGCGGTACCCGAAGGAGAGCTCCGTGATGCGGTTGTCGCCACCCTGGCTGAAGGCGACGAGCCGTTCGCGCAGCTGCTCCCGCGTGACGTGCGGCTGGAGGCCCAGGAACGACACGGGATGCATGGCGAGGTGGTTGTTCATCTGGGGGGCGTAGTAGTACGCCTCGGGCTTCGACACCTTGCCCAGCGGCCGGGCGTGCTCGTCGCGGTGGTGCACATGGAAGGGCAGCGCCTGCTCGTTGTCGAAGAACTTCGCGAACACCGGCCACTTCCCGTACTCGCCCCAGATCCGGTCACCCACCAGACCGGCCCCGTGGTGGCCGATGACCTCGTCGAACGGGAGTCTCCCCCCGTCGGGGTCGACGACGAGGCTCAGCCCTTCGTACCGGCCGGTGGCCGGCCCGTTGTCCGCCCGAATGGGCGACGCCAGCCAGCGCTCGTCGATCCCGCCGCGGTCCTTACCGAAGGCGTGGTAGTCGTCGGGATGCAGACGCAGCCGCCGTCCCGGTGTCGAGAACACCCGGGGGACCCAGGTCGGCGCGAGGCGAAGGACTCCGTCACCGTGATCGAGGCAGCGGTCCGCGGCTGAGGCACTGAGGTGGACTGTGGAACGTGACGGCATGACGGTCCCTCGGGTCGGCGGCTGGCGGATGGCACGAGCTCGGGCCTCGGCCCCGGTTGGCTGTGGTCGGAGGTCGCGACTGGGCGTCGACCTCGGCCGCCAGGTCGGGAAGCCTGGCTGGGCACCCTCTGCGCGAGCATACGGTCGCGCGCCGGGTCCGGACCAGGTCCGACCGCGGGCGGCGCGGAGCCTGCTCGAGAGGCTCACGGGCCCACCACGAGCGCCGTACAGCGCCAGCGTCCCCTGCGCTGGTCGAGGCGGTAGGCGGCGGCCGCGAACCCGGCACCGCGGCGTAGCCGCATCGTCACCTCGTACGAGCCCGTCCCCGTCCCCTGCACGCGGACCGAGGCGACGACCGGCGGCGTGCGCCGGTACGTGCGGGCGGCCTCCGCGAGGACGCGCAGCGGCGGGTCGTCGAGCCACCGGTTGAGCTGGCCGGGCGCTCGCAGTCCGGAGAGCACCTCGGCGAAGACGCGGGCCAACGACGTCGCCATGCGGCGCACCTCGTCGCCGACGTCCTCGCCGACGACGTGCGGAACCGGCTGGTCGGTGTCGAAGGGGAGCGCAGGCTGAGCGAGCCGGTGGCCGGTCTCGTCGGCGGCGAAGTCCTCCCAGGTCCACGACGGCGCCCGAACGCTGGTTCGCAGGACGTGGCATCGGGCGAGGGCGGGCGTGAGCAGGGGAGCGGTGTCCGGCACGGCGTCAACGCTGCCGCGGCAGCGGGCTCCCTTGCCAGGCCCCGCCGACGATCTGTGGACAACCTCGTCGCATCGCCAGGCCGCTCGCACCCGGCAGTGCCGGGTCGGTATCGTCGGGCCTGAGCCGTGGAGGAGGACGAATGGCCGAGCCCCTGTCGCAGACCGAGATCGCCACGCTGTCGCGAGGGGTCGGCGGCACGCCCTGGCACCTGACGTACGTCGACGTCTTCTCGCCCTCGTCCCCGGGAGCGGTCCTGGGCGTGGACGAGGTGGTCGACCGGGTCGCCGACCGCCTGCCCTTCGCACCACGCTTCCGCCAGCGGATCCGGGAGACCGTGACCGGGCTCGACTGGGTGGACGACACGGACTTCGACGTGAGGCGCCACGTGCGCCGTGTCACGCTCGAGGCGCCCGGCTCCCTGACCCAGGTGACGGACCTGGTGGCGGAGGGGATGACCACCCCCTTCGACCCGGCCCATCCCCAGTGGGACCTCGTCCTCGTCGACGGTCTCCGTGGCGGCCAGGTGGCGCTCGTCTGCCGCAGCCACCCCTCGTACGTCGACGGTGGCGACCACGTCCACCTCATCCATGAGCTGTACGACGACGAGCCCGTGCGGGACCGCCCCCAGCCACCGGTGTGGGAGCCCACGCCCGAACGGAACGTCGGGGACGACCTCGTCTCGGGCGTCATGGGGGGTCTCAACGATCCGGTGGGCATGCTCGGCCGGCTCGGCTCCCGCGTGCTGAGAACGGTGGGCCAGAGCGTCGACTGGGCACAGTCGCAGGGCCTGCCGGGCCTCCTGCGCCGGGAGCCCGTCGCGCCGAGCACGCGGTACGCCGGCGGTGTCCTCGTCTCCCTGGCAGCCGTCAACCGTGTCCGGGACGCAGCGGGGGTGACCACCCACGACGTGCTCCTCGCGCTGGTCACTGCCGGCCTGAGGCAGTGGCAGACCCAGCTCGGGGACGAGCCGAGCGACGTCGTCGCCCTCGTCCCGCTCGCGGTCCACGAACGGGGCAGGGTGCCGTCCGCGATCGGGTGCGCCGTCGCGCCGCAGTACGTCATGCTCCCGGCGCGGAACGCCTC
>DASSQF010000245.1:0-2702 GCA_035702685.1 Propionibacteriaceae bacterium | reverse complement strand
CGCCTCGCGCGGATGCTGGCGCGCGCCGCCCGGCTTGCGCGGCGAGGGCTCGAACAGCATGCCGTGGGTCAGCGCCCGCGCCAGCAGGTTCAGCGGCTCGTGCCCGTAGTCGTGGTAGTAGCCCTGCGTCTCGCCGGTCAGCGCCGCGTGCAGCGCGTGGTGGAAGTCGTCGTTCCACTGGGCGTCGAGCCCGTACCCTCCCGCCTCGCGAGGCAGCACCAGGTCGGTGTCGTTGAGCTCCGACTCGGCGATGAGCGTCAGGGGCCGGCCCAGGTGTGCGGACAGGGCCTGCACCTCCGTCGCGAGCTCCTCGAGCACGTGGATCTCGGAGGAGTCGACGAGCGCGTGGATCGCGTCCAGCCGCAGCGCGTCGACGTGGAACTCGACGAACCACATGATGGCGTTCTCGATGACGTACCGGCGCACCTGGTCGTGTCTCTCGAAGTCCACCGAGGCACCCCAGATGCCGCCTTCGGAGAGGTACGGGCCGAACCGGGACAGGTAGTTGCCGGACGCGCCGAGGTGGTTGTACACGACGTCCTGGATGACGCCGAGCCCGCGCGCGTGGCACGCGTCGACGAACCGCCGGTACGCCTCGGGCCCTCCGTACGGCTCGTGGACGGCGTACCACAGGACGCCGTCGTAGCCCCAGTTCCAGACCCCGTTCACGGCGTTGACGGGCATGAGCTCGACGAACCCCACGCCGAGGTCGACGAGGTGGTCGAGGTGGGCGATCGCGGCGTCCAGCGTCCCCTCTTCGGTGAACGTGCCCACGTGCAGTTCGTACAGGATCGAGCCGGCGACCTGCCGGCCCGTCCACGCGCCGTCTCGCCAGCGGTACGCGGTCGGGTCCACAGTCCGGGACATCCCGTGGACGCCCTCGGGCTGCCTTCGCGAACGAGGGTCGGGCAGCAGGTCGTCCGAGCCGTCGATGAGGTAGCCGTAGTCGTACTCGCGCCGTGGCAGGAGCACGGGCGGCGTCCACCAGCCCTCGGGCGCCGGGCGCATGGGGATCTGCCGCTCGGCGACCGGGTCGCCGACCGGCTGCAGGACCAGCGTCACCGACTCGTGCCCGGGCGCCCACACGTCGAAGGCTGTCCGGCGCCCGCCGCGCACGGGGAGTGCCACGAGCAGCGCCACCGGACCCTCGGCGAAGACGTCGGCCGCACGGATCGGGGTGCCGCCGGCCCGGATGACGGTTCCGCTGATGGCGTCGCGGTAGCTGCCGAGCGGCAGGTCGATCGTCGTCTCGCCCCAGCCGCCCTTGCGCGCGAGCCCGACGGGGAGCCTCGTCGCGAGCGTCACGACGCCTCCTGTGTCGAAGGCGACGACGTGCTCCGCTGCCGGCCCGTCGACAGCGACGGGCGCGAACGAGCGGAAGAGCTCGGGCTGGTCGCGGCGCAGCTTCAGGGCCACATGGACGAGAGCCTGCTTCGCCGTGCCAGGGTCGTCGACGCCTCCCACGAGACGGGCTCCGGCCAGGCCGGGCAGGCTCTCCTCGAGGGCCGGGAAGTCCACCGGACGCCGGTTGTCGGGGTCGACGAGACTGAGCTGCCAGACCTCGCTGCCCTGGTACACGTCGGGTGCGCCCGGCATCGTGAGCATGACCGCGGCCTCGGACAGCGCGTTGCTCCAGCCCGGGTCCACCACCGCGTCGAGCACCTCGTCGAGCACCGCCCGCACGCGGTGGTCGGTGTAGAGAAGGTCGACCGCGGCATGCACAGCCGCCTCGTACTCGGCGTCGACCTCCGTCCACGTGGTGTGGTCGCCGGCCTCCCGCATGGCCTTCTCGGCGAAGCCGTGCAGACGCTCAGCCGTGATGGGCCACGCGCCCACCGCCGCCTGCCACAGGATGTTGGCGAACCCGGGATCGGGCAGCGGCGCGAGCTCCTGCAGGCGCCGCACGGCGCCGGCCCACAGCTCAGGCACCTCCGACAGCACGGAGATGCGCGCTCGCGCGTCCTCGCCGCGCTTGGTGTCGTGGGTCGTACGGGTCGACAGCGCGTGAGGCCAGTGCGCCTGGCGCACGGCCAGGTCGGCGTACACGTGCTCCGGCGTGTACGCGAAGACGGACGGGTCACCGCCCACCTCGGTGAGGCTGGTGAGTCTCCCGTAGCGGTAGAAGGCGCAGTCCTCGACGCCCTTCGCCATGACCATGCCCGAGGTCTGCTGGAACCGCTGGGCCGCGTCGGTCGCGCCGTCCAGCAGGACGATCTCGAGCTCACGGATCGCGGGCTCGAGGTCGGGTCGCCGCCGGAGCGCGTCGGCGACCGCGGTCTCGAGATGCTCGCGGCCGTCCGGCAGGTACGACCGGTAGACGGGGAAGCAGGCGAGCAGCTCCGCCACAGCGTCGACGAGCACCTCGTGGTCGATCTCCGGAACCATCTCCCGCTGAGCGTCACGGGCGATACGCGCGGTCTCGGAGTTGAGGATGCCGTCCGCGACCGCACGCTTCGTCCGGTGGGTCAGCTCGTGCCAGTCCGTCGGGTGTCCCCTCAGCTCGGCCTCGAGCTCGGTGAGCGGTGCCTCCCCTGCAGGGTCGACGAACAGCCGGTCGACCAGCCCGAGCGCGTCGTACCCCGTTGTGCCGGCGGTATGCCAGCGCGGGGGAAGGTGCTCCCCGGGCGCCAGGATCTTCTCGACGACGACGTACGAGTCCTTCGTCATCTCGGCGAGGCGCGACAGGTACTGGGCGGGGTCGC
>DASSQF010000244.1:0-5805 GCA_035702685.1 Propionibacteriaceae bacterium | reverse complement strand
TCAGCCGATGATTCCGAACCCGTACCCGCGGTCCCGGAAGAACTGTACGAACCGGGGCAGCGCGGCCAGCGTGATGTGAGCGCCCCAGCTGTCGTGGCTGAGCATCACCGCGGCGTTGGGGCTGCCGGCAGCCGTGAACGTCGCCGTGAGCATCGCGACGGCCTGGTCGGGCGAGGCGGGCGGACGGCGCTCGGCATCGCCGCTCATGCAGTTCCAGTCGATCCAGGCGACACCGCGCTGCGCGAGGGCGAGATCCGCGTCCTCGAGACCCGTCCACGACATGTGGCCGCCGGGGTAGCGGTAGCCGTTCGGCGTGTACGTCGGGCCGAGGACGCGCTTCGCCACGGACAGCGCGTGGTCGTAGTCCGTCGCGATGTTCACGACGTTGCCGACCCGGCCGGGGTAGAGGTACGCGTAGTCGTGGCTGTAGCTGTGGAGGCAGATCGCATGACCCTCGGCCATCGCGCGCTGGACGATCGTGGGGTTCAGCTCGAGCATGCGGCCGATCACGAAGAACGTGGCGTGCACGCCGAGTCCCTTGAGCGTGTCGAGGAACTGCCCGGTGAGGACGCTCGGGCCGTCGTCGAACGTGAGGAACGCTGTCTTGCTCGTGGGTACCGCCCGGGTGGTGAGCCATTTGTGGACGGTCTCGGCGGGCACCGCGTAGGCGTCTGCCGAGGCGATGTGGTTCGACCCGGGCGTCGGAACGGGAGTGGCGTCCGCCGCGGGCTTCTCGGTCGCCGCGGCGGGGCTGCCGCTCGGTGCGTCCTCCGCTGCAGGGAGCTCTCCCTCCGAGAGGGACACGTGGCGGGGACTAGGTGTGGCGTACGTCGCGCCCTGTCCGGGATCGGTGGCCGACGGGGCTGACGGGTAGGGGGCGGCGTTCCGCGGAGGTGGCTGGAGGGCGCACGCACTGAGCGCCGCCGAGGCGCCCAGCAGGATGGCCGCACGTCGTCCCACGTTCACTGCACAACGCTCTCACGGGTAGGGAGCGGCTCTTCGGAGCCGCGCGGTCGTTGACACTTTAACCTGCGGCGAAGGCGGGGTGTGGTAGGGGGCTGCCCGCCCCGATGGCGCTAGCGTTGCCCCTCGTGACTGAGCAGGATGTGGTGGCCGTCGAGGTCGTACGTGGCGGTGTGGTCGAGTGCGTCCACCGGGCCCGCGCGGCGGTGGTGTTCCCGGACGGGTCGACCTGGACCCTCGGCGACGCCGCGCTGCCGACGTACCCCCGCTCGTCCCTCAAGCCGTTCCAGGCGATAGCGATGTGCCTCGTCGGCCTCGACGTCACCGGCCCGGAGCTGGCGGTCTCGGCGGCGTCCCACCTCGGTGAGCCGTACCACCTCACCGCCGTACGGTCGGTGCTGGCCGGCGCCGGTCTCACGGAGGGCGACCTGCAGAACACCCCGGACTTCCCGATCGACGAGGCGTCGCGGATCGCGTGGATCCTCCAGGGGCGCGGCCCCGAGTCCATCGCGCAGAACTGCTCCGGCAAGCATGCGGCGATGCTGCGCACGTGTGTGCGGGCCGGCTGGGACCCGGCCACGTACCTCGACGCCGACCACCCGCTGCAGCGGCTCGTGCGGGAGACCCTCGCCGAGTACACGGCCGAGCCCATGACGGACCCGTCGGTCGACGGGTGCGGCGCGCCGGCCTTCACGACGTCGCTCTTCGGGCTGGCCAGGGGTTTCGGTGCGTTCGCCGCCGCGACCGAGGGCCCGGCCAAGGACATCGCGGACGCGTACCGGGCCCACCCCGAGTACGTGTCCGGCACCGGCCACACCGACCTCGCGATCCACCGGGCCGTGCCCGGCCTCGTGTGCAAGGGCGGCGCGGAGGGCGTCTTCGCCGCGGGCCTGCCGGACGGCACGGGCATCGCGCTCAAGATCGCCGACGGCTCCGACCGGGGCCGCCGCCAGCTGATGGTCGCGATCCTCGGCCGCCTGGGCATCCGGAACGACGCCCTCCACGCGCTGTCGACGGCCCCGGTCCTGGGGCACGGCCGCCAGGTCGGCCAGGTACGCGTGGTGGACGGGCTGTTGTAGGGACGGCTCACCGGCCGGGTCCAAGCCGTCGCTCACCGGATTCGGCCGTCTCGATGACCCGAACGGCCGGATCCAGCGGGTTCGGCGCCACGAGACGGCCGAAACCGGCGCCCGGCGCTCGCGACTACAGGTTCGACTTGTTGCGGCTGCGGAGCTTGGCGCGCTCGTTGGCGGACAGAGCGACCTTGCGGATCCGTACAGCCGCCGGCGTCACCTCGAGGCACTCGTCCTCGCGGCAGAACTCGAGCGCCTGCTCGAGGGAGAGGATGCGCGGCGGCACGAGCCGCTCGAGCTCCTCACCCGTCGACGACCGCACGTTGGTCATCTTCTTCTCCTTGGCCGGGTTCACGTCCATGTCCTCGGGCCGCGGGTTCTCGCCGACGATCATCCCCTCGTACACGGGGGCGCCGGGCCCGACGAACAGCGTGCCGCGCTCCTGGAGGTTGAACAGGGCGTACGAGGTGACGGTGCCCGTCCGGTCGGCGACGAGGGAGCCCGTCGGCCGCGTCCGCAGCTCGCCGACCCACGGCTCGTACCCGTTGAAAACGTGGTGCATCATCCCGGTGCCGCGGGTCTCCGTGAGGAACTCGGTACGGAAGCCGATGAGGCCGCGCGCGGGGACCGTGTACTCGATCCGGACCCAGCCGGTGCCGTGGTTGACCATCTGCTCGAGGCGCCCGCGGCGCAGGCCCAGGAGCTGGGTGACGACGCCCAGGTACTCCTCGGGCACGTCGATCGTCAGCGCCTCGAACGGCTCGTGGAGCTTGCCGTCGACCATCCGCGTGACGACCTGGGGCTTGCCGACGGTGAGCTCGTACGACTCGCGCCGCATCATCTCGACGAGCACGGCCAGCTGGAGCTCGCCGCGGCCCTGCACCTCCCACGTGTCCGGACGCTCCGTCGGCAGGACCCTGATCGACACGTTGCCGATGAGCTCGGTGTCGAGGCGGTTCTTCACGAGGCGGGCCGTGAGGTTCTTGCCGGACTGCCCGGCGAGCGGCGATGTGTTGATGCCGATCGTCATGGAGATCGAGGGCTCGTCGACGTGGATGAGCGGCAGCGGCTGGGGGTTCTCGGGGTCGGACAGCGTCTCGCCGATCGTGATGTCGGCGATGCCCGCGATGGCGACGATGTCACCAGGGCCGGCGGAGTCCGCGGGCGCGCGGTCGAGGGCCTTCGTCATGAGGAGCTCGGAGAGCCGCACGTTCTGCACGGTCCCGTCCGCCTTGCACCAGGCGACGGTCTGGCCCCGCGTCATGGTGCCCGAGACGATGCGGCACAGGGCGAGGCGGCCGAGGTACGGGCTCGCGTCGAGGTTGGTGACATGCGCCTGCAGGACCGCCCCCTCCTCGTACTCGGGCGCCGGGATCGTCTCGAAGATCGTGTCGAACAGCGGCTGCAGGTCCTCGGAGTCGGGCATGCCGCCGTCCTCGGGCTGGTTGAGGGAGGCCCGGCCGGCCTTCGCCGCGCAGTAGACGACGGGGAAGTCGAGGATGTGCGCCTGGTCGTCCTCGACGAGGTCCATGAACAGGGCGTACGTGTCGTCGAGGACCTCCTTGATGCGCGCGTCCTGACGATCGACCTTGTTGATGACGACGATGATCGGCAGGTCCTTGGCGAGGGCCTTGCGCAGCACGAAGCGCGTCTGAGGGAGCGGGCCTTCGGAGGCGTCGACGAGGAGGAGAACGCCGTCGACCATCTCGAGGCCGCGCTCGACCTCCCCCCCGAAGTCGGCGTGACCAGGCGTGTCGATGATGTTGATGGTGACCTTCTCGCCCGTCGCCGTCTGGTGCTCGACCGCCGTGTTCTTGGCGAGGATCGTGATGCCCTTCTCGCGCTCGAGGTCCATCGAGTCCATGACGCGGGTCTCGACGTCCTGGTTCGCGCGGAACGCCCCGGACTGCCACAGCATCGCGTCGACCAAGGTCGTCTTGCCGTGGTCGACGTGGGCGATGATCGCCACGTTGCGCAGGTCTGTACGAGTGGGCATGCGGTTCCTTCGGAAGGCGGTTGGGAGGCGACTGCCTCACCGCAGCCGCCAGAAGTCTACCTGTGTACGGACGGGAGCCCGCCCGGGCTCGTACCGCTGGTCCGCCTCCCCGCCCCGTCGAGGGTCATGACGGCGCGCTGGTACTACGTGGCGGGACACCACCTGAACGTTCCTCGATCAGCTCCCGAGGATCCGGCGTAGACCCGTCCCGTACGCGCGTCGCCCGATCGCCGCGACGATCGGGTCGGCGACCCGCGGCAACCACGGAACCACCAGGCGCTGGACCCACTCGATCCGGCTGCCACCGGTGACGGGAGCGACCGTCCACCGCACGGATCCGCCGAGCACGCGGCCGTGCTTCGAGACCTCGACGAGCCCGGGGACGTCGCCGGGCTGGTCTCCAGCGGGCGGGCGGAGGAGCTCCACGCGCATGACGTCGTCGAAGCCCACGGGTCCGAGCGCCGTACGGGCGACGAAGGTCTGGCCGGCGTGTGCGTCTCCCTCGTACGACAGCGTGGTCAGCGGGATCGCCGCCGTGTGGCGCTCCCAGTCGACGAGGCGCGAGAAGGCGACGCTCGCGGGGAGCGGGGTCACGATCGTGATGACGACATCAGCCATGGCGTTCCCCGCGTGCTTGCTGTGGGGCCGAGGTGGAGCGATTCGCCCCGTAGATCGACGGAAAGGGCCTGATCCTCACCGATCTCACCGTCCACCGGTCGATTCGCGTCAGGCGTTCGCGTCGGGCATGAGCTCGCGGACCTCCTGGGGACACCGGCAGGCGGCCGCGAGCTTGACGGCCCACCGGAGGGCGTCGTCGCGGCTGGACACGTCCACGATGGCGAAGCCGCCGACGGGCGGCCCAGCCTGTACGTCGGCCCCGTGCCGAATGCTGCCGTCCGGGTCGACGACGCTCACCTCGGTCGCGTGCAGCAGCCCGCCGCTGTGGACCCACACGCCGGCGGCCTTCGCCTCGGAGTTCACCGCATGTGCCGCGAGACCCACCGCCTCCCAGTCCTCGTCGGGGATGTGGCTCATCGCGCCGTCGGGGAAGGAGATGAGGTACCGGGCCATGGGGAGATCCTCCTGTGTCAGGACGGCTGAGACTCCTCGCATCCTCGCTCACAGCCCTCGGCTGGTCCAGGTGCTGCGGGCTTTCCGCTCGGTCTCCGTCGTCAGCCGCTGGGTGTCCGTCGTCAGCCGCTGGGCACCCGCGGCCCGCTGACACGCGCTCGGCAGGGCCCCGCGGTTTCGCACGTGGTTGTCGCGGGTAGTGCGGCTGGTGGAGCCGGGCTCGACGGCGAGCGGCGAGAGGACACGGACGATGACGATGACGGGTGGAGAGGGCATGCCTCTCCACGAGCCGCAGGACATGGACCTCGACGATGCGGCGGGTACGAACGTGAACCCGGCAGTCGGTACGGACCCTGACGAGAGGTTGGGTACGAACCGGGACGGCGCCGAGGGTACGGACCGCACCATCGTGGTCGAGAGGGACGTTCCCGCACCGCGGGAGCGCGTGTGGGAGCTCTGGACGACGCCCGACGGCATCGGCAGGTGGTGGGCGCCGGACGGGTTCCGTACGGAGGTGGAGCAGCTCGACCTCGTGCCGGGAGGGACCCTTCTCTACACGATGACCGCGGTCGACGAGGCGCAGGCGGACTTCATGCGGCAGCAGGGGATGCCGTTGACGACGCGCTCCCGCAAGACGTTCACCGAGGTCGGGCCGCCCTCACGCCTCGCGTACAGCTCGCTCGTGGACTTCGTCCCCGACCA
>DASSQF010000243.1:0-2653 GCA_035702685.1 Propionibacteriaceae bacterium | reverse complement strand
CGCCGGGGGTGCGCGCCGCACGGAATGACGGGCGGTCGTCGTGCGGTGAGGCGACCGGTGCCCTCGCGTCTGGCCGGGGACAGGTATGAGGATCCGTCGTTTCGTACCGCAGATGCCCCCTGAGGCCGGCTCTGAGGACGTGGGGGCCATCTCCGGTACGAAACGGCGGTCACGGCCTTCTCACAAGGAGCTGTAAGGCTCCCCCCGAGCGCCACTGGGCTCCCCTAGACGTGCTCGAGCTCGTCGAGCGCGTCCACGAGCGCCCGGCCGACGGCGTCGAGGTCGGTACGGCCCGCTGACGCTGTCCGCGTGGCGAGGAACAGGTCGCGTACCGGCTCGCCCGGCAGGCTGAGGAGCCGTACGGGCTCAGGCCGACCGGCCCACACGAGGTCGGGCAGCATGCCGACGGCGTGCCCGGCCGCGACCAGCCGCACGTGGCTGGTCAGGTCCGCCAGCTCGTACCGGACATCGGGCTCGAAACCCGCGGCGCGGCACTGCTGCACTGCCCACTGCCGTGCAGCCGTCCCCGCGGGCTCCAGCACCCAGGCACGGTCGTGCAGGTCGGCGAGCGCTGTCGCCGGGTCCTCCCGGGACAGGGCGAGGCGGATCGGGTCGGCACCGAGCGGGTGACGCTCGATCCCCTCCGCATGGGCGCGGGTGTGGCCCGGATACTGCTCCGCCACGACGAGGTCGAACGTACGGGCGGTGAGCTCGAACAGCCCGACCTCGGGCGGGACCTGCGCCACCTCGACGCGGAGCCCCGGCTCACGCTCCCCGAGCAGGGTGAGCGCCCGCGGCACGATGGACTGCGCGACGGACTGGATCACCGCGAGCCGTACCGTGGCCAGTCCCGGTCGTACGGTCGCAAGCTCGGCACGTACCGACTCCTCCAGCGCCAGCACTCGAGCGGCGTGCGCCGCGAGCGCCTGTCCGGCAGGCGTGAGCCGTACCCGTCGCCCGTCCGGCTCCAGCAGCGGCACGCCGGCCTCCCGCTCGAGCACGGAGAGCTGCGACGAGATCGTCGAGGGGCTGAACGAGAGGGCGTCCGCCACAGCGGCCAGCGTGCCCCGCAGCGACAGCTCGTGGAGCAGCCGCAGCCGCCTCAGCTCGTACATGCCGTCGCCTCCCGTGCATCAGTCGTTGAACTCGAACATTACTCGTCATAATTGCTCGCTTTTCTCGAATGGTTCCGGCGAGAGAGACTGGGAGGAGTCGTCGACGGAAGGCATCGCCATGACCACACACGCCGAGCGGACAGCTCCCTACATGCCGGCCACCGAGGAGATCGCGGGCCTCGCCGACGCGGCCGTCGAGCAGGTGCGCACGTGGCTGGCGGCCAGCCGCGACATCGAGCCCGACGCCTCGGCGAAGCTGCTCGCCGACGTGCTGCGCGACCCGAACGGCCTCGACTTCACGGTCGGCTTCGTGGACCGCGTCGTCCGTCCCGAGGACCTTCACGTCGCCGGCCGGGCCCTGCGCGAGCTGTCGCCGATCATGCCGCGGTTCCTTCCCCTGCCGATGCGAGCGCTGTTCCGCGTCGGCGCCGCCCTCGGGCCCGTGACGCCGCGCCTCGTCATCCCCGCGGCCCGCCGTGTGCTGCGCTACCTCGTCCGGCACCTCATCATCGACGCGACAGACGCCCGCCTCGGTGGCGCGATCACCAAGCTCAAGGCCGACGGCTCCGTCAAGCTCAACCTCAACCTCCTCGGCGAGGCGATCCTGGGCGAGGGCGAGGCCGCCAAGCGGCTGGCCGGAACCCGCGCCCTCATCGCCCGCGACGACGTGGACTACGTCTCCGTGAAGGTCTCCGCCGTCGTCGCCCCGCACACGCCGTGGGCGTTCGACGCCGCGGTGGCGGACGCCGTCGAGGCGCTGGCACCGCTGTACGACCTCGCCGCGACCACGACACCCCCGACGTTCATCAACCTGGACATGGAGGAGTACAAGGACCTCGACCTCACGATCGCCGTCTTCACGACGCTGCTCGAGCGGCCGGAGCTCCGCCGCTACGGCGCGGGCATCGTGCTGCAGACCTACCTCCCCGACGCGCTCGGCGCGATGATCCGGCTCCAGGAGTGGGCGGCGGAGCGGGTGGCGTCGGGCGGCGCGCCGATCAAGGTCCGCGTCGTCAAGGGCGCGAACCTCCCGATGGAGAGCGTCGACGCCGAGATCCACGGCTGGCCGCTCGCCACCTGGGGGACGAAGCGGGCCACGGACGCCTCGTACAAGGCGGTGCTCGACTACGCGCTGCGCCCCGAGCACACCCACGCCGTACGGGTCGGCGTCGCCGGCCACAACCTGTTCGACGTCGCGCTCGCGATGCTGCTCTCCCGCCAGCGCGGCGTCACCGAGGCGGTGGACGTCGAGATGCTCCTCGGCATGGCGTCGGCCCAGGCCGAGGTCGTCCGCCGCGACACGGGCTCGCTCCTCCTCTACACGCCCGTCGTCCACCCCGACGAGTTCGATGTCGCGATCGCGTACCTCATCCGTCGCCTCGAGGAGGGCGCGTCGAGCGAGAACTTCATGTCGGCAGTGTTCGACCTCGACGACCCGGCGATCTTCGCCCGGGAGCGCGACCGCTTCCTCGCCTCGGTGGCCGAGATGCCCACGACGGTGCCGACGCCGAACCGGGTCCAGGACCGTATGCACCCCG
>DASSQF010000242.1:0-3210 GCA_035702685.1 Propionibacteriaceae bacterium | reverse complement strand
TGTCGAACGGCGGCTGGCGGAAGAACGTCACGAGGCGCCGCGCGAGCTTCGGCACCGGAGCGGCCGTGAGCCCGACGATGTCGGCCGTCACCTCGACCGTGTAGAGCAGGGCGAGGTCGTCGAGCCGGACCGTGCCGGCGGCCTCGTCGAGGAGCCGGTCCGCGCAGGCCTCCATGCGCGGCGTGTACCGCTCGACGACGGCGGGCGCGAAGAAGCGTGCGACCTTGCTGCGTTGGTCGTCGTGGGCCGGACCGTCGGAGATGAGGATGGGGTGCTTGGTGAAGACCCCGCGGGGGATCCGTTCGGCGGTGAAGCCCGCCTGCGTGGTCTGCCCTCGGGCTCGCAGCACCTGCCGGGCCGCCGCGAGGGACCTGATCCGCCACACCGTGCCCTGCTGCTCGATGCGCGGCGTGGAGAGCTCACCGGGCTTGCGGGCATGTCGCCTGTCGCGCGCGTCCGCCATGCGGGGCCCTTCGTACGGGGCACGACCGTTGTCGTTGCCTCTGTGGTCCCCTAAAGTCTATACAAACATTGGACAGGAGGGTCATGGCGCGGACACGACGGGGGGCTCGCCCTGGCGCTGCGCCGGCAGCCGGCGAGCGCGCGTGATGGACGACCGCTGGCAGTACCTCCTCCTCATGGCCGCCTGCCTGGTCGTGACGCTCCCGCTGGAGTTCGTCCTCCGTGCCCGTGTGTACCGGCGGCCCGTGCGCCTGCTGCTGGCGCTCCTGCCCGCTGTCGTGCTGTTCACCGCGTGGGACCTCGCCGGGATCGTGCGTCACCACTGGTCGTACAGCCCGCAGTACACGACAGGCGCCCACATCGGGCTGATCCCCGTCGAGGAGCTCGTCTTCTTCGTGGTGGTGCCGATCTGCGGGCTCCTCACGTACGAGGCCGTGGGTACCGTGCTGCGCCGCGGCAGGGAGGGCCGGCGTGCCTGAGTACCCGCTCATGACCGTCGTGGCCGTCGTCCTCGTCGCGGCGCTCGAGCTCGCCTGGCTGCGTACCGGCGTCTTCCGCACCCGGCAGTACTGGGTCGCGATCGCCATCGTGTGGGCGTTCCAGGTCGTGGTCGACGGCTGGCTCACCAAGCTCTCCGCACCGATCGTCATCTACAACCCCGCGGAGCAGTCAGGGCTGCGGTTCCCGTGGGACATTCCGATCGAGGACTTCGGGTTCGGCTGGGCGATGGTGACCCTGACCATCCTCGTGTGGGCCAGACTCGGTCGTAGGGCCGGTGCGCACGGCTCCGACCCCGCCAGGGACGACGCGAGGGAGACGCTATGAGCAGGTCGCTGCCCGGCCGGGACCGGCGAGCCGTACGGCATCCGGGCCCGCTGGGTACTCCGCGTCTGGAGACGCCGCGCCACGTCGCGGTCATCGGCGGCGGGATCGCCGGTCTGGCCGCTGCCACCGCTCTCGCCGAGCACGGGTCCGATGTGACCCTGTACGAGTCGTCCGACCGGCTCGGGGGACGGGTGGCCTCGTGGCCGCTCCCCGGGAGGCGGACGATGAGCCGCGGCTTCCACGCGTTCTTCCGGCAGTACTACAACCTCCGCGCGCTGCTCAAGCGTACGGACCCGACGCTGCGCCACCTCGTCCCGGTCTCCGACTACCCGCTGCAGCGGCCGGACGGGCTGCGCGACTCCTTCACGAACCTGCCACGGACGCCGCCGTGGTCCGTGCTCGCGTTCGTGCGGCAGAGCGACTCGTTCACGCTGCGCTCCCTGGCCAAGGTCGACGTCAAGGCCGCGCTCGAACTCGTCCGGGTCCACATCCCCGGCACGTACGACGAGTACGAGGGCGAGTCCGCGGCGGCCTTCCTCGACCGGCTGCGCTTCCCGCGCGCCGCGCGGGACCTCGCGCTCGAGGTGTTCGCGCGGTCCTTCTTCGCCGACCCGGACGACTTCGCGGCCGGTGAGCTCGTGGCGATGTTCCACACGTACTTCATGGGCTCCGCGGAAGGGCTGCTGTTCGACGTCCCGGACGACGACTACGACAGCTGCCTGTGGGCCCCTCTCGGCGAGCACCTGGAGGCGCTGGGGGTCACCGTGCGCACGGGGACGCCGGTCGCGAGCCTCAGCGTGGACGACGACGGAGTGCGCGTGACCGCCGCGCACGAGTCGCTCTCGGTGGACGCCGCCGTCCTCGCGGCGGACCCGCGGTCGGCTCGCTCCCTGGTGGCCGGGCTCACCGCCGCGCCCGACGTCGACGGCTGGAAGGACGACGTCGCCGCCACGTACAACGCGCCGCCCTTCATCGTCGTCCGCCTGTGGCTCGGCGGCCACGTCCACGGGGACCGCCCCGCGTTCCTCGGCACAGCGGGGTACGGGCCGCTCGACAACGTGTCCGTGCTCGAGCGGTTCGAGGAGGGTGCGGCGGCGTGGTCGCGCGAGCACCGCGGCTCCGTCGTCGAGCTCCACGCCTACGCCTGCGACCCGGCGGTGTCGACCGACTTTGAGGCTGCGGCCGCGGTCGTGGCGCGCATGATCGAGGAGCTGCACCGCGTGTACCCCGAGACGGCGCAGGTGCCCGTGCTCGAGCGGGAGGTCCTGGTGCGGGACGACTGCACGCTGATCGGGCCCGAGCGGTGGCGCCTGCGCCCTGGCGTCACCACGCCGAGCCCACGACTCGTGCTGGCGGGCGACTGGGTACGGTGCGACTACCCGGTGGCTCTCATGGAACGTGCCGCGACAACGGGCTTCATGGCGGCGAACGAGCTGTTGGCCGGCTGGGGCGCGGCGGGCGAGGACCTCTGGACGGTCCCGGTCCGAGGGTTGCTGCGCCGCCGCTGAGGACGCGCCGCTCAGTCGGTTCGGGGAAGGGAGCAGGTCGAGGGGACGGGGCCCGCCAGTGCGCGGGCGGTCCCGCTCACGCGATGGACGGGTGGAAGCGGAGGATGTCCGTACGTGGCGGGCCGGCCACCACGGTGCGCGCCGCGACGGCGAGCTTCTGCCAGCCCGGCACCCGCCGGCGCTCGGTGAAGACGTCGTAGTCGGCGGCCTCGATCCGGTCGAGGATCCGGCTGTACAGGACCAGCGCCGTGGCGACGCACCGCCGCGACGCGGGCGGGAGCAGGTCGAGGCCGGGTACTGCCTCCGCGTACAGGGCCCTGTTGCGCGTGATCTGCTCGGCCATGAACGCTCGCCAGCTCGGGGTGACGCGCCGCAGCCAGGGGTCGGCGCCGTGGCGGGCGAGGTCGTCCTGCGG
>DASSQF010000241.1:0-8871 GCA_035702685.1 Propionibacteriaceae bacterium | reverse complement strand
GTCCATCTACGGGTTCCGGGGGGCAGGCGTCCACGCGTACCTCGACGCCGTGCGCGACCACGAGACGCTGGACCTCGACGTGAACCGGCGCACGACACCGGAGCTGGTCCGTGCGGTCCAGACGGTGTTCGCCGGAGCTGAGCTCGGCGCCCCCGAGATCACCGTCGGGCCGGTCGACAGCCGGACGGACGGCCAACGGCTCGTCGTCGCAGGACCCTGGGCACACGCCATGCGCCTCAGGACTCAACCGGGGAGTCACATCCGGTCGTCGAACCACGAGCGGGCGGTCGACGCCGACCTCTCGAGCGACATCGCTCGCCTTCTCGGGTCCGGAGCGCGCATCGTCGGCAAGGGGCAGGACCGTCCCCTGCGGGCCGACGACGTGGCGGTGATCGTGAGCAGCAACCGACGCGGGGCACGCATCCACGAGCGGTTCGCCACGGCACAGATCCCCGCCGTCTTCACGGGGGTGAAGAGCGTGCTCACGTCCCCGGCTGCCGAGGACTGGCGCAAGCTGCTGCTCGCCATCGACCGTCCGCGCCAGGCGGCGGTACGGGTCGCGGCGCTCACAGATCTCGTGGGCTGGACCCTCGACGACCTCGTCACCGCGGACGAGGACGCTCTGGCCACCCTCACGGGGGAGATCCGGCGCTGGGCCCGGCTCGTCCGTACCGACGGGGTCGCGAACCTCATGCAGGTGCTGCTCGCCGAGGGGCTTGCGGCGCGCATCGCGCACCTCCCGGACGGCGACCGCCGCCTCACCGACCTCCGCCACGTCGCCGAGCTCCTCCACGACGAGCAGCTGCGGGCCGGCCTCACCCCCGCCGCACTCGCCGCCTGGGTGGAGCTCGAGAGGCAGAGCCACGACAGCCGGAACGACGACCGGTCGCGCCGCCTCGAGACGGACGACGCCGCCGTGCGGATCCTCACCGTGCACCAGGCGAAGGGGCTCGAGTTCCCGGTCGTGTACCTGCCTGAGCTGGCGACCCGGTACGTGCGGAGCGTCGGCGACCGGCCGATCCAGCTCCATGAGCAGCGGGACGGGAGGTCGGTGCGTGTGCTCGACATCGGCGGGGTCGCCGAGTCGGGTCGCCTCGAGCGCGAGCGCGCCTACCGCGCGGAGGAGGACGGCGAAGGACTGCGGGCGCTCTACGTCGCCATGACGAGGGCGAAGTGCCATGTCACGGCCTGGTGGGGCCGTACGGACCGAACCGCGGAGTCGCCGCTCCAGCGCGTGCTCTTCCGTGACCCCGGACCCTGCGTACCCGCCCGTGTCGAGCCGCGACCGGACCACGACCTCGCCGCGCGGCTGGGCGGCGCCGACATCCTCGTCGAGGAGCTGGCCGGCGCAGCGGCGGCTCCGGCGCACGTCCCGTCGTCCGCCGTGGTCGACGTCGAGGGGCCGCTGCGTCTCACGCGCACCGTGGACACGAGCTGGCGCCGCACCTCGTACTCGGCGCTCACGGCCCCTGCGCACGGCGGCTTCGGCGCCGAGAGCCCCCTCCTCATCGACGAGCCGCCGACACCCGCCGACCTGGCCATCGACGAGCAGGACGGAGAGTCTCCCCTGCCTGTTGTCGGCGAAGGGGTGGACAACCCCGCACTGGACGCGCTGTCGCCCATGGCGAGGCTTCCCGGCGGTGTCGCGTTCGGCAGCCTCGTACACGTGGTGTTCGAGACGTTCGACCCGCACTCCGACACCCCGGCGGAAGACCTCGCGCGGATCGTCGCCGTCCAGGCGGCCCGGTTGCCCGTTCCGGGCGTCAGCGAGGGCGACCTCGTCGCGGGCCTGCTGCCGGTTCTGGCGACGCCCCTGGGTCCGTTGGCCGATGGCCGGTCGCTCAAGGACATCCCCGCGAAGGACCGGCTCGCCGAGCTCGACTTCGAGCTCCCCCTCGGGAGTGACGAGGGCGCCGCGACCGTACAGCTCGTGGCGGACACGCTCGACGCCTGGCTGCCCCTCGACGACCCGCTGCGCGACTACGGGCAACGCCTTCGCCAGGCACCCGTCGACCAGGCGACCCTCCGCGGCTACCTCACCGGCAGCATCGACGTGGCGCTACGTGTCGGTGGCCGCTACCTCATCATCGACTACAAGACGAACAGGCTCGGTCCGCCCGCCAGCCCCATCGTCCTGCGGAGCTACACCCGGTCCGCGATGGCCGAGGCCATGATGGAGGCCCACTACCCGCTGCAGGCGCTGCTGTACGGGGTCGCGCTCCATCGCTTCCTCAGGTGGCGCCAGCCTTCGTACGACCCGGAGCAGCACCTGGGTGGCATCCTCTACCTGTTCGTCCGAGGCATGGCCGGCCCCGACACCCCTGTCGTCGACGGGGTCCCGTGCGGCGTCTTCTCCTGGAGACCGCCGACAGGCCTGGTGCTTGCGCTCTCCGACCTGCTGGCAGGTGTCCGATGACAGCCACGCCGTACGTGTCTCTCGCGGCCACCGGGCTGCTCGTCCCGTTCGCCGAGGCGGGGGTGCTGGACGTGGCGGACATCCAGGTCGCCCGCCGGATCGCCCACCTCTACAGCGAGGTGTCGCAGGTCGCCGTCCTGGGCCTGGCACTCACCGTCCGTGCCCTCCGGCTCGGTGCCGTGTGCGTCGTCGTCGACACCGCCGCGGAGGACGTGCTGGCGACGCTCGAGGAGCAACCGGCGGACCCGCTTCCCTGGCCCGCCCCCAGCGAGTGGCACGAGGTCCTGTCCACGAGCGCGATGGTCACCGTGGGTCCGGACGGGCCGGGCATGCGCCCCCTGCGCTGGGTCGACGGGCGGCTGTACCTGGAGCGGTACTGGTCGGACCAGGAGCTGGTCCGTACCGAGCTCGTGCGTCGTGCCACGCTGCCGCCGCCGGTCGTCGACGAGACACGGGTCGAGAGCCTTGCGGATGCCCTGTCTTCGGCTGATGCCCTTCCGCCGGGGGAGGCCAACCTCCAGCGGCTGGCCGCGGTCACGGTCGCACGGTCCTGGTTGACGGTGCTCGCCGGAGGACCCGGGACCGGCAAGACGACGACGGTCGCGAGGGCGCTCGCCCTGGTCGCCGCCGAACTGGGCCGACCGCCTGTCGTCGCCCTCGCCGCACCGTCAGGGCGGGCCGCCGCCCGGCTTCAGGAGTCGGTGCGACAGGTGGTGGAGCGCCTCCCCATCGCCGAGGGGGACCGCGCCGCGATCATGTCGGCCCGCGCCTCCACGCTGCACCGGCTCCTCGGGTGGCAGCCCGGACGGCGCTACCTCCACAGCGCCGAGAACCCCCTCGCTGCCGACGTCGTAGTCGTCGACGAGCTGTCGATGGTCCCGCTGTCGATGATGGCCCGGCTTCTTCCCGCGGTACGCAACGATGCCCGGCTGGTTCTCGTCGGCGACCCCGAGCAGCTCGCGCCGGTCGAGGCCGGGGCGGTCCTCGCCGACATCGCGGCGGCGGTCGAGGAGCCGGTCCCAGGACGTGCCGCTCCCCCGCTGCCCCTCGTCCGGCTGCGGCACACGTGGCGCTACCAGGGTGCCATCGAGGTGCTCGCGCAGGCGATCCGAGACGGCGACGAGGACGCGGCGATGGAGGTCCTGCGCGGCGACGACCCCGCGGTACGCCTGGTGGTGCTGGACGAGGGCGGCCGCGTCTCCGCGCCGATGCTCGCCCACACCCATGGCGCCGCCGTCGACGCCGGCATCCGCGCGGTGGCAGCGGCCCGTACCGGAGATGTCGACGGTGCCCTCGCCGCCCTCTCGACGCACAGGGTCCTGTGCGCCCACCGCACCGGCCCGTACGGAGCGGCTGCGTGGGGACGCCAGGTCGGCCAGTGGCTGACACAGGCGATCCCTGGGTACGGCTCGGGCGGCGAGTGGTACGTCGGGAGGCCCCTCCTCGTCACCCGGAACGACCCGGACCTCGGGGTCTCGAACGGCGACGCAGGCATCATCGTCGAGACCGAGCGGGGCCCACGAGCGGCGTTCGGCACCATCCCGCCCCTGCTCCTCGCACCGGCCCAGCTCGAGGACGTCTCGACCCTGCACGCGATGACCGTCCACAAGGCGCAGGGCAGCCAGTTCGAGGAGGTGACGATCGTCCTGCCGATGCTGCCCTCCCCGCTGCTCACGCGGGAGCTCCTCTACACGGCCGTGACGCGGGCGAGCGAGCAGGTGACCCTCATCGCCCACCCCGACGCCGTACGGCAGGCCATAGCCACACGCGCCCTTCGCGCGTCAGGGCTCCGCTCACGGCTCCAGGGCGACTGACAAACGCCTGCGGGCTGCGGCGAGCCCTGCCGAACGGCTCGGGTCCAGAATCCGGGAGCACACGACTCAGTCCTGGACTGCGGGACCGCGAACTCAGCCACCGCATAGGGGTGTGCCGTCCGCTCGTGCTCCTCTCCGCCCGGGAGGCAGCGCCCGGCCGAGGCTCAGTCGGGCGTGCCGTCTAGCCAGTGGCGGATGAGCCGGAAAGCGATCGAGGCCTCGCCGGGGAGCACGACGGAGCCCTCGTCGACGGCCGCGAGCAGCTCCTCGCGCCTGAACCAGCGGCCCGAGACGATCTCCTCGCCGTCCACCTGGATGTCGGTCGTCACGGCGCGTGCCCGGAAGCCGAGCATGATCGAGCGAGGGAAGGGCCAGGGCTGGCTGCCGAAGTACGTGACGTCCGAGAGGTGGAGTCCAGACTCCTCGAGCACCTCGCGGTGCACGGCTTGCTCGAGCGCCTCTCCCGCCTCGACGAAGCCGGCCAGCACCGAGTGGCGCCCGGTGGCCCAGACGCCCTGTCGGGCGAGGAGGAGCCGGTCCTCGGGGTCGGTGATGGCCACGATGACCGCCGGATCCGTACGAGGGAAGAGATCCTTCTCGCAGGAGGGGCACCAGCGGCACGTACCGCCCGCAGCGACGGTCGTCCGCGTGCCGCACGTCGGGCAGTGCTGCTCCACCCGATGCCAGGCGGCCAACGCCGCCGCCATGGCGACGAGCTCCGCCTCGGCCACAGGGAGCAACGGCCCGGCCTCGCGCAGCGTGTACCCGGCCGAGAGCTCGGGCACCGACGTCGCGAAGACGACCCGCTCCCCGTCGCGCCCCAGCAGCCAGTGCCGTTCGGGGTCGTACGGGCCCTGCGCGCCGACCAGCGTCAGCCGGGCTTCGGGCGTGGAGTCGGCCGCGCTGGGCCGCCGGCCGAGGACGACGTCGGTGGACAATCCCCAGGGGTCCGGCACGTCCACGCCGGTCATCGGCATGCGGCCCTTGTCGTCGATGCCGAGCACGACGGCCCCGGGCCACAGCTCGGCGAGCGCGGCGCTGTCGCGCCGGATCTCGCCGAGCCTGTCGATCACGCTCGCGTCAGTCCAAGAAGCCACACCGTGTGCCTACAGGATGACCCCGGCCCGGACAAGCGGCGCTCAGTGGCCGAGACCCGCCACGAGAGCCTCGATGTCCGTACGGCCGGGCAGGTTCTCGACGAGCTCCAGCCTGTCGTCGCGCACATGGTAGAAGCCGGCAGCGACCTGTGCGACGTCGAGGTCGTTGAGCTCGGCCCAGGCCAGCCGGTACAGCGCGAGCTGCAGCGGATCCGGCGGAGCGGACCCGGTCTTCCAGTCCACGACGAGCGCGTCGAAGCCGGCCGGCGTGACCGGGCTGGGCCCGTAGGCGGCGTCGATGCGACCGCGTACGACCTCGGTCCCCACCAGGAGCGAGAACGGGAACTCGCACACCGCGGGCAGTACCTCCCCGAAACGTCCCTCCGCGAACGCCCGGCACATCTCGCGCAGCTCGGCGTCCGGGGTGTCGTCCTCGACCTCGCGCAGGTCGTCGGGATCGATGAGCGTCGGCGAGGCGAAGTGCCGCAGCACCCATTCGTGGAACCTGGTGCCGAACCGTCCCGACCGCGACGGCGGCCTGGGCATGGGGCGGGCGAGTCGTGCCGCAAGGTCGTCGGGGTCGGCGACACCCAGCATCACCTGGGACGCCGTGAGCGACTCGGGCAGGGTCACCTCGACCGTCCGCCGGCGTCCGTCGCGGGCCTCTGCGAGCAGCATGGCGACGTCGGAGTCCCACGCGGCGAGCCGGGCCGACACCTCAGCGGGTGCCGCGCCGACGAGTGCGGACACCTCACGTGAGGCAGCCTCCGCGTCCGTGGACGCCTTCCGGAGCCGCGTGACCATCCCTGCCGCGCCGCGCCGGCGGGCGGCCTGGTCCGGGTCGAGGGGCGTCGGCCACGGCACGGCCCGCAGGGCCACGCTGAGCGGGTTGGCGTCGTGCTCGAAGGTCGGGGTGGCGTCGCCGCCGAGCGTGAGGAAGTACGGGCTGGGCGCGCGGCGCCGCACATCGCCTGCGCGCCAGGCATGGGTCGAGGCCACGAGGAGGCGGCGGGCCCGCGTGACAGCCACGTAGGCGAGCCGGTCCTCCGAGCGCCGGTTCTCCAGCCGGAGCGCCTCGTCGTACGCCTTGAAGCCCGCGTCGCTGGCGTCCTCGAGCTGTGCGACGGACGCCGCGTCACCCCGGAGCTCGGCGGGGAGCGCGTGAGCCGCCCGTACCCAGTTGTCCGTCACCCGGTCGGACGGGAACGTCTTGTCGCACAGGGCGGGCAGCACGACGACATCCCACTCGAGGCCCTTGGCCCTGTGGATCGTCAGCAGCTTCACCGAGTCGGCTGCGCTCGGGAGCGCCTGGTCCAGCCCGGTGCCGTGCTCGAGCTCGGCATCGAGGTACGCCAGCAGGCCGCGCACGGTCGCGTCGGCGTCGACGGTCGTGAAGTCCGCCACCGCGTCGAGGAAGGCGTCGAGCTGGGCCGTCGCGCCCGGCCCTCGTACCGCCGCGAGCTCGACCTCGACGCCCAGCGTCGACACGACGCGACGGACGAGGTCCCCCACCGGCTCCGCGGCGTGGCGACGGAGCATGGCGAGCTCGTCGCCCAGCGCGGTGAAGCGTTCCCTCGCCTCGTCGGAGAACGGCCAGTCCCCGAGGTCGGTGAGCGCCTCCGCGAGGGAGGCGGACTCGCTCGGGTCGGTGTCCGCGAGGGCCGCCGACAGGTCCGCCTCCAGGCTCCCGTCACGATCCGCCCACGGCGAGCGGGTACGCGCCAGCTCCCTCGCCCGCCGGCCGAGGAGCTCCACGTCACCCGCGCCGATCGCCCAGCGCGGCCCGGTGAGCAGCCGCACCAGGTCCGGGTTCGCGGCGACGTCGTCGACGAGCCGGAGCGTGCTCACCACGTCCGCCACCTCGGGGAGGGTGAGCAGGCCGCCGAGACCCACGATCTCAGCCGGAACATCCCGGTCGAGCAGGGCCGAGTAGACGGGACCGATGTCGGCGTTGCGCCGCGCCAGCACCGCGATCTCGTTCCAGGCCGCCACCTCGGTCTCGCGGGCCGCCACCACCCGGTCGACCACCCAGTCGACCTCCTCGGGCCACGTGGAGAAGGCCTTCGTCTCCACCTGACCGGGGGCGGTGCCCTCAGGTGCCCGGAGGAGGCGCCGGCCGAGGTCGTACGCGATCGTCTCGTCCGCGCGGAGCGGAGCCGCGAGCTCGTTGGCGACGTCGAGGATGCGCGGCCCGCTGCGCCGGTTGATGGTGAGGGGCAGGACCGGCGCCGGCCGCCCGTCGTCGAGCGGGAAGTCGGTCGGGAAGGCGAGGATGTTGCTCGCGGCTGCCCCACGCCAGCCGTAGATCGCCTGGAAGGGGTCGCCGACGCCGGTGACCGGGTGCCCCCGACCCTCGTCCGCGTCCTCGCCGGAGAACAGCCCCTTGAGCAGGAGCGCCTGCGCTGCCGAGGTGTCCTGGTACTCGTCGAGGAGCACGACCCGGTACTGGTCGCGGAGCTGGCACGCCACCTGCGGCACCCGGGTCGCGATCCGGGCGGCCGCGGCCATCTGGTCCGAGAACTCCACGTAGCCCAGCCGACGCTTGAGCTCGGCGTACGACCGTACGAGCGACGCGAGCTCGAGACGTTCCCTCGCCGCCGCCTCGGCCCGGCGGACCGACTGGTACACGTTGCCGCGCCAGGTCGGCGCGTTCGCGAGCTCGAGGACGAACGCGCGGGTCTGCTCGTCGAGGAGGGCGTCGTCGACGAGGTGGGACGTCAGCTGGGAGTCCAGGGCGAGCACCCTCTCGGTCACCGACTCGGGCCTGAGCCGCGACAGCTCCTCGAACGGCCCGGCTGCGGCGGCGACGACGCGAGAGGCCAGCCTGTACCGGGCGGCGCCGGTGATCATCGTCGGGTCCGTCTCGTAGCCCAGCCACAGCCCGTGCTCCGACACGAGCCGGGAGGCGAACGAGTCGTACGTGAGGATGACCTGCTCGCCCTCGTCGTCGACGCTGTCCGGGCTGAGCACGCCGGAGGTGACGAGCGCCGTACGGATGCGCTGCGCCAGCTCCGCCGCGGCCTTGCGCGTGAACGTCAGCCCGAGCACCTGGCCCGGGCGGACCTGGCCCGTGCCGACGAGCCAGACGACGCGTGCGGCCATGACCGTGGTCTTCCCGGAGCCCGCGCCGGCGATGACGACCGTCGGCTCGAGCGGAGCCGTGATCGCGGCGAGCTGCTCGTCGCTGAACGGCACCCCGACGGCAGCGACGAGGTCGTCCGGGGTGCGGATGGCGGTCTCGTGGCGGGTGGTGCGCCAGGCCGCGAGCGAGGTCACGGTGCCGTTCACTCGACCACCTGCCGTCCCTCGCCCCTCGCGGGGCAGCTCGACTGGAAGGGGCAGTAGCGGCAGGACTGGCCGGCCGTCGCCACGTACCGCTCGGAGGCGAGGACGTGCGCCGCGGTCTCCAGCCGGTGGTGGACCCAGGTGGGGTGGTCGGTCTGCCCGCCCACCGCCGCACGCGCCTCCTCGTCGAGGACCGCGACGGACGGCTCCGCCTTGAGGTACGGCACGTCGACGAACGATGCCTGCTGGAGCACCTTGG
>DASSQF010000240.1:0-2931 GCA_035702685.1 Propionibacteriaceae bacterium | reverse complement strand
AGTAGCTGCACACTGTCCGCCTCTTTTCTACCTCGACACCTGTAGAAAATATCACTAGAGTCGTCCCGTGACCACTCCGCGCCGAGCCGACGGACCGCAGCCGGTCCGCGACGACGCGCCGATCGGTGTCGCGAGCGAGCTGCTCACCGTGCTCGCTCGCGCGGCAGGACCCGTGACCATCACCGCGCTCCAGGCGCAGCTGGGCGGTCACCCCAACCGATTCCGTGCGCCGCTCGAACGACTCGTGAACGACGGCTTCGTGACCGAGACCAGCGTGGCGGCGACCGGACGGGGTCGACCGGCCAAGGCGTACACGGCCACTCCGTCAGGAGCCCAGGTGGCCCTCGAGCATCCCGGACGCCACGTCTACGTCGCTCTCGTCGAGGCCGTCGCCGACTCCCTGCGGACCCGGCCGGACCCTCCCGCCGCCGCCCGTGACCTCGGCAGGTCCTGGGGCGAACGGCTCCCCGGGACCGACGTCGTGCCGGCGCTCGCCGCACAGGGGTTCTCGCCGGTGACCGACGGGGACCAGGTCCTGCTGCGTACCTGCCCGATGATCGACGCCGCCCGCCGGGACCCCGCCGTCGTCTGCTCCATCCATCAGGGGATGCTCGACGCCATCGGCGAGGGGGACCTCACCCTCGTCCCCTTCGCGAGCCCTGCCGGTTGCCTCGTCCGGAGGGGGGTGAAAGGATCCGGACGCGGGAGAGATCTCTCATGAACTGCCTAGTCAGGTCCCACGAGACTACTGTCGGCAACGACGCGACAGCAGCCAGCTGTCCTGTCATTCCCTGGCGCTCCGCATGACCCCACAACGGAAAGCGCACCCGATGTACCACAACTCGATCGCCACCGCCGTCAAGACCGTCCTCGTCGTCGACGAGGTGCGTTACGCCGAGCGTCTGCGCGCGTCCCTCGCGCGCCTCACCGGTGCCCGTGTCATCACGGCCACCGACCTCACGCCGGCGCTGCGCGCCATCGAGGAGCACTGCCCCGACGCCGTGGTCTCCGGTCTTCCCATGACCGACGAGGTCGGCGTCCCGCTCCTCTTCTGGGTCTCGCTGCACCAGCCCGGCCTTCCCGTCGTCGTCGTGCTGGACGAGGCGGAGGGTGAGGGGGCCCAGCAGGCCCAGTGGTTCGGCGCCCAGGCCGTCCTCACCCGTTCGTCCGATCCCGGCGCCCTCGCCGACGACGTGGCCGCCCTGTTCGGGCTCGAGCCTGTCGTGGACATCTGGGACCGTGTGGCCGAGGTGGCGGCGAGGCGTCACCTGTCTCTCGTCGTGCCCGCCGCGGAGAACACGTTCGACGCGCACGCCTGCCTCGCGGGCCTCTTCCGGGGACTGGGCACGGTACGGGGTCTCCGCGGCTCCCTCCTGCTCGACGAGAACGGGTCCTTCATGAGCATGGTGGACACGGACGGCTCGCTCGACGTCTCGCGGATGCTCCCTCCGCTCCAGGGCTTCATCCGCGCGGGCCACGCTGCGTGCGTCGAGGCGGGCCTCGACCAGTGCGAGACCGCGGTGCTCCGTACGGGCCACGAGTCGCTCGTCGTGTCCTGCTGCGTCGACACCGACACCCACGTCCACGTCGTGACGATGATCGCCTCCGACGGCAACCGTGCCCTCGTCGAGCTCGCCCACAAGCGCCTGCAGCGTGACTTCCACGAGGTCGGCGGCGTCGCCACGAGCCAGCGCAGCGCCGCGGAGATGTCCGCCTGAGTTCGCGCCGTCAACCGAGCCTGTTCACTCCTCAGCGGTGGCTGCCGGAGTCGGCGGGAGCAGGTGTACCGAGGACGGCGGCACGCTGACGTACGAGAACGCGCGCTCCTCGATGGCCTGGTCCTCGACCGTGAGCCGGGTGTCGTGCTGGTTCTGGTGCTCGGCCCATGAGGGAACGGCGAAGATCTCCTGGAACGTGTCCGGCTTCTCGCCGACCCGGTACAGCTCCCATCGGTACGCGCCGCTGCGCAGCCGCGACCGCCGCATCTCCCCCATCGCGTCCAGCCAGGCAGCCTGACGCTCCGCCGGGACGACGTACTCGACGACGACCTGGACAGGCCCGGCGTCCGGCTCCGGCTCCTCGATGATCGCCGTCTCGTTCCAGTACGACAGCGGGGCACGGTCGAGCAGCTCGCTCTCCGGGAAGTGCCACCCGAAGCCCACGACTCCGACGACGAGGAGCACTCCCGAGGCGATCCACACCGCCGCGCTCAAGCTGACGTGCTGTGCGACCAGGCCCCAGATGGGCGCGGCGACGGCCTGGGCGGCCGTGAAGGTCATGAGGTACACGGCGATCGCCCGCGCCCGCACCCAGCCAGGCAGGTACAGCTGGAGCTCGGCGTTGAGCGTCGACGCCGTCGCCGTCCACCCGAAGCCCATGACGTACAGCAGAGGCAGCGCCGGCAGCAGCCCGGAGACCACCATCGTCAGCGCGAAGGCGACGGCGAAGGCGAGGGCCACGACGCCGAGGATCGTGTTCGCGGACAGGCGCCTCTTGATGCGCCCCAGCGAGAAGGCCGCCGTGATCGCCCCGAGCCCCACGGCCGCGAAGAGTATGCCGTACCCGTCGGCCCCGAGCCTGAGCCGGGAGTGCGCGATGAGCGGAAGAAGCGCCCACATCGCCGTGCCGGGGGCGACGAACACGGCGAGGCGGAACAGGATCGTCCGTACGACCGGCTCGTGACGTACGTACCGGCCGCCCGCTCGGAGGGCCGGCAGGAACCGCTCGCGAGCCCGGGTGGCGACGCTGGGCTCCCGCCGCCATGCCAGCAGCGCGAGGATGAGGAACAGCGTGCAGGCGGCGTTGAACGCGAAGACGGGCGGGACACCGAACGCGGCGATGACGAGGCCCGCGATCGCCGGGCCGACCGCACGGGCGACGTTGACGCTGACCATGTCGAGTCTCGTCGCGGCGGCGATGTGTGAGCGGGGT
>DASSQF010000239.1:0-2328 GCA_035702685.1 Propionibacteriaceae bacterium | reverse complement strand
GAGGAGACCACGAGGTCCTTGAGGTTGAGGATGATCTCGGTGACGTCCTCCTGCACACCCTCGACGGTGGAGAACTCGTGCAGCACGCCGTCGACCTTGATGCTGGTCACGGACGCGCCGGGGATCGACGACAGCAGGGTACGACGCAGCGAGTTGCCGAGCGTGTAGCCGAAGCCGGGCTCCAGCGGCTCGATGACGAACCGCGAACGGAACTCGTCGACGACCTCTTCCGACAGGGTCGGACGCTGAGCGATAAGCACTTCTGGTTTCCTTTCCGAGCCCACCCGCTATTTGACGGGCCCGAATGTGCAGGTGACGGAAGGTTGGTTCCGCTGGAGCCGGGCACCGGCCCCAGCGGAGGTAGGAGGCGTGAGCCCCCCGGTGTCACTTCTTCGAGTAGAACTCGACGATGAGCTGCTCCTGGACCGGGATGTCGATCTGCTGACGGACCGGGAGCTGGTGGATCAGGATCCGCATCCGGTTCGGCAGCGCCTCCATCCAGGCCGGGACGACACGCTCGCCGTGGGTCTCACGAGCCACGATGAACGGGGTCATCTCCAGCGACTTCTCGCGCACGTCGATCACGTCGTACTGGCTCACCTGGAACGACGGGATGTCGACCTTGCGGCCGTTGACCCGGAAGTGACCGTGGCTGACGAGCTGGCGGGCGTGGCGGCGCGTGCGGGCGAACCCGGCGCGGTAGACCACGTTGTCGAGGCGGCACTCCAGCAGCTGCAGCAGGTTGTCACCGGTCTTGCCCTGCCGGCGCGAGGCCTCGGTGTAGTAGTTGTGGAACTGCTTCTCGAGCACGCCGTAAGTGAAACGAGCCTTCTGCTTCTCCCGCAGCTGCAGCAGGTACTCGCTCTCCTTGATCCGGCCGCGGCCGTGCTGGCCGGGCGGGTAGGGGCGACGCTCGTACGCCGAGTCGCCGCCGACGAGGTCGACACCGAGACGGCGCGACTTCTTGGTCATGGGGCCGGTGTAACGGGCCATGGGTCAGTCCTCTTCTCTCAGTCTCGGGGTCAGACGCGCCGGCGCTTGGGCGGGCGGCAACCGTTGTGGGGGGTGGGCGTGACGTCCTGGATGGTGCCGACCTCGAGGCCGATCGCACCCAGGGAACGGATCGCCGTCTCGCGGCCCGAGCCCGGGCCCTTGACGAAGACGTCGATCTTCTTCATGCCGTGGTCCATCGCCCGGCGCCCGGCGGCCTCGGCGGCCATCTGCGCGGCGAACGGGGTGGACTTGCGCGAGCCCTTGAAGCCGACGGTGCCGGCCGAGGCCCACGAGATCACCGCGCCGGTGGGGTCGGTGATGGTGACGATGGTGTTGTTGAACGTGCTCTTGATGTGGGCTTCGCCCTGAGCGATGTTCTTCTTCTCCTTGCGGCGCACCTTCTTGGCGCCGGCCTGACGGCTCTTGGGAGGCATGCAGTACTCCTAAACGAGAACGGGACGGAGGATCGAGGTGTCGGCGGACGACCGGTGACTGACCCGGCGGGTCGTCACTTGGCCTTCTTCTTGCCGGCGACGGTGCGCTTGGGACCCTTGCGGGTGCGCGCGTTGGTCTTGGTGCGCTGGCCACGGACCGGGAGGCCCTGGCGGTGGCGGCGACCCTGGTAGCTGCCGATCTCGATCTTGCGGCGGATGTCCGCCTGGACCTCACGGCGGAGGTCACCCTCGATCTTGATCTCGTCGTTGCCCTCGATCGCGTCGCGGAGCTTCACGAGCTCCTCGTCGCCGAGCTGGTGGACGCGGAGGTCGGGGTTGACCCCGGTCACGGTCAGGAGCTGCTGGGCGCGGGTACGGCCGATGCCGTAGATGTAGGTGAGTGCGATCTCGATGCGCTTGTCGCGCGGGAGGTCGACACCAACGAGGCGTGCCATGTGGTCTGGCGTTCCCTTCGGGTAGTTCACAGCGGTTTCGGTCGTGTCGCGTCTCGGCGCCTTCCGGCGGGTGTCGGGTCCGAGCTCCGGCCACTGCTCCGGAGGTGATTCACCCGGCGTCTGCCGGGCTAGCGAACACGTTGTGGTTGTTCAGTTGTGCTGGAGCGAGAAGTGGCTCAGCCCTGCCGCTGCTTGTGGCGCGGGTTCTCGCAGATCACCATGACGCGACCGTGGCGACGGATCACCTTGCACTTGTCACAGATCTTCTTGACGCTCGGGTTGACCTTCATGTCAGCCCTTTCTTGTCGGCTGGACGCTTACTTGTACCGGTAGACGATCCGACCCCGCGTGAGGTCGTACGGCGAGAGCTCCACCACCACGCGGTCCTCGGGGAGGATCCGGATGTAGTGCTGGCGCATCTTGCCGCTGATGTGGGCCAGGACCTT
>DASSQF010000238.1:0-4649 GCA_035702685.1 Propionibacteriaceae bacterium | reverse complement strand
CGGCCGGGCGGGCAGTTGCTGCTCGTCGCCCCGAACATCGTTGCCGTCGAGCGCCACCTCAAGGTCAGCCCGTCCGACTTCCGGCTGTGGGTGTGCCTGCACGAGGTCACCCACCGTGTGCAGTTCACCGCCGTCCCGTGGCTGCGCCGGCACATGCAGGATGAGGTGGACGCGCTGACCGCCGCCACCGACACCGATCCGGACGCGCTGAAGCGACGGTTGTCCGGCGCGGTGGGCGAACTGGTCAAGGTGGTCCGCGGCCAGGGTGACGGTGAGGGCCTGATGGCCGTCATCGCCACGCCGGAACAGCGTGCCGTGCTCGACCGGATCACCGCGTTCATGTCGCTGGTGGAGGGCCACGCCGAGTACGTCATGAACGCCATCCCTGCCTCGGTCATCCCGTCCCAGGAGGCGATCGAGAAGCGGTTCGCCGCCCGGCGCCGCAAGGGCGGCAACGCCCTCGATCGCACGCTGCGCCGCCTGCTCGGCCTCGACGCCAAGACGCGCCAGTACGTCGACGGCGCCGCCTTCGTGCGCACCGTGATCGACCGGGTCGGCCTCGACGGGTTCAACGCGATCTGGACCTCCACGCAGACGCTGCCGACGAAGACCGAGATCGCCGAGCCGCTGAGCTGGATCAAGCGCGTCCACGCCTGAGCGATGCCCGGACCGCACCCGGCCGTCGCGCTGGTCCGCAGTGCAGTCCGGCAGGAACTGGGCGGCCCGGGCGTGCTCGTCGCCTGCTCGGGCGGCGCGGACTCCCTCGCCCTCGCGGCGGCCGTCGCGTTCGAGGCGTCCCGCCCCGACGGTTGCCCTTACGGGCTGGTGACGGTCGACCACGGCCTGCAGCCGGGCTCGGCCGAGCAGGCCGAGCGGGTCGCCGCGCTCGGGTACGAGCTCGGCTTCGACCCGGTCGAGGTGGTGCGTGTCGAGGTGGGGACGGCCGGTGGCCCGGAAGCCGCCGCTCGCACCGCGCGCTACCGGGCGCTGGACGCACTCGCCGAGTCCCTCGACCGGTTCGTGCTGCTGGGGCACACCCTCGACGACCAGGCCGAGACCGTGCTCCTCGGACTCGCCCGGGGGTCAGGGACGCGATCACTGGCGGGAATGGCGCAGCGCCAGGGCCGACTGCTGCGACCGCTGCTCGGGGTGCGTCGCGCCGACACGGAGGCCGCCTGTCGCGAGGCGGGCCTCGAGCCCTGGTCCGACCCGCACAACGCCGACCCCTCGTACAGTCGGAGCCGGTTGCGCGCCGCGCTCGGCACCCTCGAGGACGTGCTGGGACCCGGGCTTCCCGAGGCCCTCGCCAGGACCGCCGAGCTCTGCCGCGCGGACGCCGACCTGCTCGACGCGCTGGCCGCGAGGGTACTCGCCGACGCGTCCCAGGACGGCGGCCTCACCGCGACGACGCTGCAGGAGGCACACCGTGCACTCCGCGACCGGGCCGTTTTGACGTGGCTGCGCCGGGAGGGCGTGGCCGACGTCTCGGCGGGCCATGTACGAGCGGTGGCCGAGCTCGTGACGGGCTGGCGGGGCCAGCTCGGGGTGGACGTTCCCGGCGCGCGGGTCGTGCGTGAGGGTGGCCTCCTGAGGGTGCTCCGTGAGGTCGTTCCCGAACCCGGGAGTCCTCGCCAGGACTAGAATCCGGATATGAGCAGCAGGCTCTCGTCCCTGCTCTACGCCGCGGTCCTCGTGGTGGCCCTCGGCGCCGGGTGTGCGGCGCCTCGCGGTGTCCCGACCACGGGCTCGGCCCCCAGCCCGGTGTCGTCCCAGAGCGTCACCGCCACGGCCTCCCTGCCCCCGCCGGCTGCCACCTCCTCCAGCATGAGCGGTACGACGGCGGCCGCCACCACGCCGGTCCCTGCCGCCACGACGCAGCCACAGACGGCGACGCGACCGGCCGCGTCCCCGCAGCCCCCACCGGCCAGCACGACGCGCCCCCGGACCACGGCGGCACCGTCCTGCGGGATCCCCGCGGCCCTCCTCGGCAAGGACCTCACCGTCGTCCCCGGCGGCGCGAACGTCGTCGCGCTGACGTTCGACGCGGGCGCGAACGCGAACGGCGTGCCCTCGATCCTCGCGACCCTGTCCGGCCGTCACGTACCGGCGACGTTCTTCCTCACCGGCCAGTTCGTCAACGCCTTCCCCGCTCAGTCACGGACCATCGCGGCCTCGTACCCGGTCGGCAACCACACCCAGACCCACCCGTACCTCACGCAGCTCACGACCGCGCAGGCGCAGGCGGAGATCCGCAACGGCGCCGCGTCGATCCTCCGCGTCACGGGGCAGGACCCCCATCCGTACTTCCGGTTCCCGTACGGCGCGGTCAACGCCTCGACGATCCGGCTCGTCAACGCTGAGTGCTACGTCCCGTTCCGGTGGACCGTCGACACGCTGGGCTGGAAGGGGACGGCCGGCGGGATGAGCGCCGACGCCGTCGTGCAGCGCGTGCTCGACGGGCTCCGTCCGGGCGCGATCATCCTCATGCACGTGGGGTCGAACCCCGACGACGGGACGACGTTCGACGCGGACGCCCTGCCGCGCATGGTCGACGAGATCCGGGCGCGCGGCTACACGCTCGTCACGCTCGAGCGCGTGCTGCCGGCGTCGCCCTGACCGTCGGTTCGGAGGAGCGGAGGCCGTCACCTGCCGCTGGGATAGGGTTCACGCGTGGATCTGCGCGATGTCTCCGACGACCTGTCCCAAGTCCTCTACACGAAGAGCCAGCTCGATGAACGGCTCGCGGAGATCGCAGCCCAGATCGACGAGGACTACCACCGCGAGGACCTCCTGCTCGTCGGCGTGCTCAACGGAGCGGTGATGGTCATGGCGGACCTCTCGAGGGCCCTGTCCATCCACTGCGAGATGGACTGGATGGCGATCTCCTCGTACGGGTCGGGCACCTCCAGCTCGGGCGTCGTACGGATCCTCAAGGACCTCAACTCGAACCTGCTCGGCCGGCACGTCCTCGTCGTCGAGGACATCGTCGACACCGGCCTGACGCTCGCGTACCTCCTCGAGAACCTGCGCTCCCGCAAGCCCGCCAGCCTCGAGGTCATGGCGATGTTCCGCAAGCCTGAGGCCGCGCGCAACGACATCGACGTCAAGTACGTGGGCTTCGACATCCCCAACGAGTTCGTCGTGGGGTACGGGCTCGACTACGCGGGCCGCTACCGGAACCTGTCCGGGCTGGGCACGCTCGCACCGCACGTCTACAGCTGAGGCCCGAGCGAGGCCCTCGGCGCCGGCGCTCCGACGACCCGCGGGGCCTCGCGCGGCGCGTCGTCAGCGGGGCAGTACCGCCACGAAGTCCCGCGACGACGGCTGGAGGTAGCGCGACGGGCTGACGGACGGGTTCGGCGGAGGCAGCACGGCCGGAGCGGCGTTGCCGGGAGCCGGGTGCGTGTACGTGATGTAGTTCGTCCAGTCCGGGTTGATGTCCAGCTCCATCGCGTTGACCGCGCCCGCGTCCTGCAGCACGGCCGCGAGCGTCTGGATCGTCATCGCCGGCCCGACGACGAACACGACCGAGCCGTCGGCCCTGACGCCGATGCCGCTGCGCCACACGTACGCGGCGTTGCCCACGGTCTTGCCCCACACCGCGGCGCTCGCCTGGCTCACGGCCGGGGACATCGCCCCGTTCTCGATGACCATGTCGAGGTTCTGCCGGACCGCCGTCACGTCCGAGCCGGGAGTCCCACCCGGCCACGCCTCGACGTGGAGCCGGCCGTCCGCCGTGAGGACCATCGATGCCGCACCCGCGCGCAGCGGGACGATCGACTGGCCGTTCTGCCAGTACCCGCCGCGAGCGTCGGTCATGAGGAAGCCCGAGTTGAACGTGGCCAGGACGGAGTCGAGCTCGTCGGGGGTGAGGCGGTTCTCGGGGGTGAGGCCCGGCCCGGGCACCTTGTACCCGGGGTGCAGCGCGAAGCGGACCAGCTTCGGGTCCATCCACACGACCTGCACGTAGTAGCCCGTGTGCTCGGCGTCGGGACGCAGGGAGGCAGCGCGTGCGGCCGTCACGCCGTTCACCGCGTAGAGGTCACGCCACGCGCCTTCACCGGGAACTGCCGGGTCGACGAGGGGCGCCAGCGCGGCGGGTGCAGCGGTCGTGGCCTTGCTCGTGCGGGAGGGTGAGCCCTGTACGGACGTCTGGGACGAGGCGGTCGGGAGTCCGCCCTCGATCGTGCCGCCGACGGTCGGCGCCGTGTGCGAGTACTGCACCTGCTCCAGGGCCGTCACCGCCCAGCCGAGCCCGTGGTCGCGGCCCCATTCGGCCAGCCGGGCCGCGGTCGAGTCGGTGCCCGGCGCGGTGAGGGCCGGCGCGACGGAGGCGGTGGTCGCCACGACGAGGAGCGCGACCACGGCGATCGCCGCGGTACGGATGGTGCGGAACCGGCGCGACCGGGACGGGCGTCGACCAACGTCTCGTCGAGGGACGGAGGTCTGCTTCTCGTCTGAGCTCATCGCCCGTACTGCTCCTTCGTGTCGGTCTCACTGCGGCGGCATGCCCGGTCGGACAGGCGCAGTCCTGCCCTGTCGCGGGCGGGACTTCCATCGTGGGGCACGCACGGTAAGGGTTACCCATGCGGAGCGGTAAGGCGCGGTGAAGGTCTCCTACCGCGGCCTGGCCGGGCTCGCGCGACGGG
>DASSQF010000237.1:0-3855 GCA_035702685.1 Propionibacteriaceae bacterium | reverse complement strand
GGTACCTCAAGGAGCAGAACCCCGACATCCGGATCGTGGCCGTCGAGCCGGCCGAGTCGCCCATCCTGTCCGGCGGCAACCCCGGCCCTCACAAGATCCAGGGCCTCGGCGCGAACTTCGTCCCGGAGATCCTCGACCGCTCGATCTACGACGAGGTCGTCACGGTGACCGGCGACGACGCCGTGGCGGTCGCCCGGGAGATGGCGACCAAGGAGGGCATCCTCGCCGGCATCTCGTCCGGCGCGATCCTCAAGGCCGCCCTCGACATCGCCGCACGCCCCGAGAGCAAGGGCAAGACGATCGTCGCCATCACCTGCGACTTCGGCGAGCGCTACCTGTCGACGATCCTGTTCGACGGTCTCGTCGACTGAGCCGGTATCCGGCCGTCAGCCCCGGACCCGCAGGTCGTCGTCGACGTACCCGGGACGCGCGATCGTGAGCCCGCCGAGCAGGAGCAGTACGGCTGACCCGGCGATCATGAGCAGCGGCACGGACCAGCCGCCGGTCGCCTGGTGGAGGACGCCCACGAGCAGCGGGCCGAGGCCGGAGAAGATGTAGCCGACGGACTGGGTGAGGCCGGACAGGCCGCCCGTCACGTGAGGGTCGCGGGTACGGGCCGTGATGAGCGCGAGCGCCATCGGGAACGAGAAGCCTGCGACCGCGATGAGCGTCACCCAGAGCACCGGCGACCAGAGCGGCGCCAGCCAGAGCCCGACGAAGCCCGTCGCGAGGAACACGGCGAACGCCACCACGTACGGCCTCAGGTCCCGGGACCGGGCCACGACGAGCGGCATGATGAGGGCCGCCGGGAAGCCCAGGGCCGAGTTGTACGAGAGCAGCAGACTCGCGTGCGAGGCCGAGACGCCGGCGTCGCGGAGGATCTGGGCGAGCCAGCCGAACGTCACGTACGCCTGCATCGACTGGATCCCGAAGAACACGGCGAGCCCGAGCGCACGCCGCGAGCGGATGACCGAGAAGATGCTGCTGCGAGGCCCCATGGCTGCGCCGGACAGCCGCCTCTCCCGGATCGTCAGCGCGACCCAGGGCACGACGGTGACCGCGGACACGACCCCCCACACGCCCAGCGCGGTACGCCAGCCCCCTGGCGTCGTCACGAGCAGGGGCGTCACGAGGCCCGGCACCGTGGCGCCGGTGGTCAGGCCCACGACGTACACCATCATGAGGACCGACTGCCGGTTCGGGTAGAAGCGCTTGATGAAGACCGGTACGAGGATGTTGCCGACCCCCGCGCCGAGCAGGGCGAGCACCGACAGCGCGAGGAACGAGGCCGTGTCGCTGACGAGCGAGCGCGCGAGCAGGCCGACGGCGGCCGCGCCGGCTCCGAGCGCGAGCGTTCCGGCCGTACCCAGCTTGTTGGACAGCGTCACCGCCGTCGCCCCGGCCACCGCGAAGCAGAAGCCCGGAAGGGCCGTGAGGGCGCCCGCGGCGGTCGACGTGAGGCCCAGGCCGGCCGTGATCTCGGCGAGGACCGGACCGATCGACGTCGCCCCGGGACGGAGGATCACCGCGATCACCGCGACCGCCACGGCGCCGAACCACGCGAACCGCGACGGCCTCGGAAGTCTCACCGGCGCATCCTCCCAGATCAGCCGGAGGGGCCCTCGACCTGCTCACGAGCGGCCGGGCGAGCGGAAAGACCGTGCCGACAGAGACATTGGAGGTCTGTCATCCACTCCGGGCGGCCACTCGTGCGCCACCATAATCCGAGGGGGCGTCGACGCACGCCCTCAAGGAGCAGCGACTGATGTCACGCAACGACCAGATCCTCTACATCCTCCAGGGCCTCGTGCGACGGTCCCAGGATGTCGAGGGCGCGATGCTCGTGACGCTCGACGGGCTGCCCCTGGCGTCGGCCCTCCCGCAGGGGGCCGACGATGACCGGGTCGCCGCGATGGCTGCCGCGGCCCTGTCGATGGGCGCCCGCACGACCGCAGAGCTGCGCCGCGGCACGCTCGAACAGGTTCTCGTGAAGGGGGACTCGGGCTACGTCGTCATCATCGCCTCGGGGCCCGACACCGTGCTCGCCGTGATCTCCACCGGCGAGGCGAAGCTGGGCATGCTCCTGTACGAGATGAAGCTGGCCGCGCGCGACATCGCCAGGGAGCTCGGATGAAGCCGCTGCCCGACATGAGGCCGGAGGACGTCCGGGGCGAGTGGCGCGAGTGCACGTGGACGTACTTCGACGGCACGAGCCGGCGGCTCCTCGTGACGGACGTCGAGACACGGTTCCCGACGGGCGAGCTCATCGTGTCCCAGACCGACGTCGACGGCGTGATCACCATGTGCAACGAGGCGTTCGTCCTCATGTCGGGGTACAGCCGTGACGAGCTGATCGGGTCGTCCCACGCGATCCTGCGCCACCCCGACATGCCGCGTGCGGCGTTCGCAGACCTGTGGTCGACGGTCGAGCAGGGCTCCCGGTGGAGCGGGTACGTGAAGAACCTTCGGCGCGACGGCGGCTTCTACTGGGTGTACGCGACGATCATCCCCAAGGTCGTCGACGGCCTCGTCGTCGGCCACACGTCCGTACGACGCGAGCCCAGCCGGGACAAGGTCGCCGAGCTCGCGGCCGTCTACGCGACGATGCGCGACGAGGAGGTCCGGGCATGACGGCCGCGGACACTCGCGCACGATCCGGACGGCTGTCATGACACGTCACTTCGCGATCTCGCCCGACGTCAACGTGCGGCACGTCGCCGACTGGTTCATCCTCAACACGAAGGTGCAGCGGCTGACAGGCGAGGCGTTCCACGCGACCGCGTACAGCGACTTCGCGGACCTGCACCGTGCCTACGAGGAGGGGCGGGCCGACCTCGTCTACGCGAACGCCGCGGACACCGCCATGCTCGTCCGGGACAAGGGCTACCTTCCGGTGGCCGCCGCCGCAGGTGTCTCGAAGGAGGCGGTCGTCGTGGCCGCCGCTGACGGGCCGCTCCACGCCTTGACCGACCTGCCGCCGACGCTGCGCGTGGCCTCGACCAGCGCTCCGGACGTCGAGCGCATCTGCCGCATCCTCCTCGAGCCCGCGAACCTCGGCCCGGAGGACCTCACCATCGAGGTGAAGCCGAACCCCGTGCTCGTCGCGAAGGCCGTGATGTGGCACGAGGCGGAGGTGGGCTTCCTGCCCCAGGACGCGTACGCCCAGCTGTCCGCGATGGTCCGCAACCAGCTCCGCGTCCTCGTCGCGAGCAGGATCTACGTCGTACGGAACGCGATCCTCGCGAGCCCCGAGATCGCGGACGAGGTCGAGGCGATCTGGGCCGCGCTGGCGTCGATGAACGACGACGCCGACGCGGCCGAGCTGCTGGCCGGGCTCGGCGCGCCGTACGGCTGGGAGCGCCTGACCCCGGACGACACCGCCTTCATGATCGACCTCATGGACGCGCTGGGCCAGGACTGACGGGGGCGGTGGCCTTCGGCAGGTATCCGAGGCCCGGGCCGGGGGAGCGGACGGGCCGAGGTGGGGTCCGTACGGCCCCGATAGCCTGTCGCCCGTGCTCGGATACTTCGGCCCCGAGGGGACCTTCACCCACCAGGCGCTGCTGTCCCTGAAGCTCGACGAGGAGGCCCGTCCGTACCCGTCCGTCGCGGCGACCCTCGACGCCGTCCGTGACGGCTCCGTCCGGGCCGGGCTCGTCCCCATCGAGAACTCCGTCGAGGGCGGCGTCTCCGCGACCCTCGACAACCTCTCCGCCGGCAAGCCGCTCGTCATCACCGGCGAGGTGCTGCTCAGCGTGCAGTTCGGGCTGTACGGGCGGGTCGGCAGCCGCCTCGCGGACGTGAAGCGGGTCGTCACGCACCCGCACGCGGCGGCGCAGGTCCGTACCTGGTTGG
>DASSQF010000236.1:0-3565 GCA_035702685.1 Propionibacteriaceae bacterium | reverse complement strand
CGGCAAGAACCTCGTCGGGGCCTTCCACGAGCCTGCCGCCGTGCTGTGCGACCTCGGCCTCCTCACGAGCCTTCCGCGGGAGGAGGTCTCCTCGGGTCTCGCCGAGGTCGTCAAGGCGGGCTTCATCGCCGACGCCCGGATCACCGACATCGTCGCCGCCGACGCTGGGGCCGCCACGGACGTGACGAGCGACGCCCTGGCCGAGCTCGTACGCCTCAGCATCCAGATGAAGGCGGATGTCGTCTCCGTCGACCTGCGCGAGCGTACGGGCGCGGGGGAGGACATCGGGCGGGAGTCGCTGAACTACGGCCACACGCTCGGCCACGCCATCGAGAAGTACGAGCACTTCGGGCTGCGCCACGGCGAGGCGGTGAGCATCGGCATGGTGTTCGCGGCGGAGGTCGCCCACCGGCTCGGGCTCCTCGACGCGTCGGCGGTCGCGCTGCACCGGGACCAGCTCCGCGCGGTGGGGCTGCCCACCACGTACAGGGCCGCGCCGTGGAGCGAGCTCCGCGCGACGATGTCGCTCGACAAGAAGGCCCGCGGCGCCACGCTGCGCCTCGTGCTGCTCGACGGGCTGCGGCACCCCGTGATCGTCGAGGGCCCCGACGAGGAGGTGCTGGCGGACGCCTACGCCGCGATCGGCTGAGGACCTCCGCCGGGCCGCCGGTAGTCTTCTGCGGTGCCCAACACCGACCCCGAGGACGACTGATGTACGTACCGCGTCACTTCCGCATGGCGACCGAGGAGGCACGCTCGGCGCTGGCCCACGTGCAGCTCGCGGACCTCGTCACGGTCGACCCTGAGACGCTGACCCCCGTGCTCACCCCGGTGCCGTTCGTGTACGACCCGAGCGTGGGCGAGCTCGGTGCGATGCAGGGCCACCTGGCCAGGCCGAACACGCAGTGGACGCACACCGAGCACCCGGCGCTCGTCGTCGTCCGCGGCGAGGACGCGTACGTGACGCCCTCGTGGTACCCGTCCTACCGTGCCGGGACGCAGACCGTGCCGACCTGGAACTACGAGGTGGTGCAGGCGACGGGCCGGCTCGTGACACACACCGACCCGGAGTGGATCGAGGCCCAGGTGCGGAGGCTCGTGGCGACCCACGACGGCTCCTACGACGTGGACGCCGTCGACCCGGACGCGCTCGCGGGCATGATCCGCGCGCTGGTCGGGATCGAGGTCGTCATCACGTCCGTGGAGGGGAAGTCGAAGCTCTCCCAGAACCGCTCGACCACGGACATCGAAGGGGTCGCCGCTGGGCTGGACGGTCTCGGACGGGAGGCTCTGGCGACCAGGATGCGTTCCGTCTCAGTGCCGTACGCGGCCTCCCGGGAGTCCGCCGTCGAGCGGGCGCGAGAACGTCGCTGACTCGCGTCGCCGCCCACGAGGTCGAGGGTTGCCGGCCGTCGACGCTCGGGCGGCGAATCCGCTCGTAACGGGTCGCGCGCCGAGTCGGCTTGGGTAACGTGGCGCCATGGCCCACTTGCCCTCGCTCACGGACGATGAGCTCGCGCCCCTCGACGCCTGGTGGCGCGCGAACAACTACCTCACGGTCGGTCAGATCTACCTCATGGCCAACCCCCTGCTCCGCGAGCCGCTGCGCCCCGAGCACATCAAGCCACGGCTGCTGGGCCACTGGGGGACCTCACCGGGCCTCTCGTTCATCTACACCCACGTCTCCCGGCTCATCCGCCACACCGGGCAGCAGTGCCTGTTCATCACCGGCCCGGGCCACGGCGGCCCTGCGCTGGTGGGAGCGTCGTACCTGGAAGAGACGTACGCGGACGCGTACCCGCACATCACGTACGACGAGGCCGGACTGCTCACGTTCTTCCGCCAGTTCTCCGCGCCCGGCGGCATCCCGTCCCACGTCTCCGTCACCACGCCGGGCTCGATCCACGAGGGCGGTGAGCTCGGGTACGCGCTCATCCACGCCTTCGGCGCGGCGTTCGACAATCCGGACCTGCTGACCGTCGCCGTCGTCGGCGACGGCGAGGCGGAGACCGGTCCGCTCGAGGGGTCGTGGAAGGGCATCTCGTTCCTCAACCCGGAGCACGACGGACCCGTCCTGCCGATCCTGCACCTCAACGGCGCGAAGATCGCGTCCCCGACGGTCCTCGCGCGCAAGCCGCACGACGAGGTGGAGAAGATCTTCGAGGGCCACGGCTACGACGTCATCTGGGTGGAGGGCGGCGACCTGCCGGGCATGCACTTCCGGTTCGCCGACGCGCTGTCGACGGCGTACGACAGGATCCAGGGCATCGTCTCCGCCGCGCGCAGCGGCTCGGCTCCCGAGGGCCGTCCCCGCTGGCCGATGATCATCCTTCGCTCCCCGAAGGGCTGGACCGGCCCGGACGTGGTCGACGGGGTCCAGGTCGAAGGCACGTGGCGCGCGCACCAGGTGCCGCTCGCCGGTGTCCGGGACAACGCCGAGCACCTCGCCCTGCTCGAGCACTGGCTGAGGTCGTACCGGCCCGAGGAGCTGTTCGACGACGAGGGCCGCGTGGTCGACCTCGTCCGCCAGGCGAACCCCGAGAAGCAGGTCTCGATGTCGGGCACCCCGCACGCCAACGGCGGGCTGCTCTCGAAGCCCCTCGACCTACCCGACTTCCGCGACCTCGCCGTACCGGTCGAGCAGCGCGCGAGCGAGAAGCTCGAGTCGACGCGGAAGCTCGGCGAGCTCATGAAGGCGGCGTACGAGCGCAACCCGCACACGTTCCGGCTGTTCTGCCCCGACGAGGCGAACTCCAACCGTCTCGGCGCCGTCTTCGACGTCTCGGATCGGGCGTGGATGGAGAGTCGCACGCCGGAGGACGTCAAGCTCGGCCCCGAGGGTCGGGTCATGGAGGTGCTCAGCGAGCACAACTGCCACGGCTGGCTCGAGGCGTACACGCTCACGGGTCGCCACGGGCTGTTCGCGACGTACGAGGCGTTCGCCATGGTGTCGGCCTCGCAGACCGTCCAGCACGCCAAGTGGCTCCAGGAGGCGGGGCCGCTCCCATGGCGGGCCAAGGTCCCCAGCCTCAACATCCTCCTGAGCTCGACCGCGTGGCGCAACGACCACAACGGCTTCAGTCACCAGGGCCCCGGCCTCATCCAGGTCGTCCTCAACCAGCGCAGCGACGTGGGCCGGATCTACCTCCCGCCGGACGCCAACTGCCTGCTGTCCGTGGCCGACCACTGCTTCAGGTCCGAGTCGTACGTGAACCTCATCGTCATCGACAAGCAGCCGCAGCCCCAGTGGCTCACGATGGACGAGGCGGTCGAGCACTGCACGCGCGGCGCGTCGATCTGGGAGTGGGCGGGCTCGCCCGAGGGACCGGGGGAGCCCGACATCGTGCTCGCCTGCGCCGGGGACATCATGACGTTGGAGACGGTGGCCGCCGCAGAGATCATCAAGAAGCGTCTCCCGTCCTTGCGGATCCGCGTCGTCAACGTCGTGGACCTCATGACCCTGCGCCGTCCGAAGGACCACCCGCACGGGATGACGGAGACGTACTTCCGCGAGCTGTTCACCGACACCAAGGACGTCATCTTCGCGTTCCACGGCTACCCCGGC
>DASSQF010000235.1:0-4824 GCA_035702685.1 Propionibacteriaceae bacterium | reverse complement strand
CCTGGTCTACCTCGCCGGGCTCGGCGTCTGGGGTCGCGCGCTGATCCTTCCGGCCCGTACCCGTCCGCCCCGCGAGTTCGCCCCCGCCTCGGTCGGCGCGGGGCTGCTGTGGTGGGTGGTGGGGCTCGTGTGGAGCGCGTGGCTCCTCGGCTCGGGCGACTGGACCTCCATCGGCGACGGGTTCCTCCGCCCGGCATCGGTCCTCGCCGGCGGCTTCGCCGTCCAGGTGCTCATCGGCGCGCTGTCGTACCTCCTCCCCTCGGTCCTCGGCGGCGGCCCGAGCGTCGTACGGGCAGGGCAGGCGTGGTTCAACAAGGCCGGCGGCTTCCGGATCATCGCGACGAACGGCGGCCTCGCCCTGTGGCTGCTGCCGACCCCCAGCTGGGTGAAGGTCTCGGGCTCCGCCCTGGCGCTCGTGACGGCTGCGAGCTTCCTGCCCCTCATGGTGCTCGGGCTCAAGGCCAGCATCGCCGCGCGCCGTGCCCTCGCCGCGGACCGTGCCGCGGGACGGGAACCTGTCGCACCACGTCCCGCCCCCGCCGACCGTCCGACCATCTTCACCGCCGGCCAGGTCATCGCCGGCCTGACCGCCCTCGTCACGGCCGTCGTGGTGAGCGTGGGCGTCGACCCCGCGGCCGCAGGCGCCATCCCGCTCCCGTCCACGGCCACCGCTGCGGTCCCGGCGACGGGCACGGTCGTACGGGTGGACGTGGCGGCCAAGGGCATGCGGTTCGTCCCCGGGCAGGTGCATGTCCGTCGTGGTGACCGGCTCGTCGTCACGCTCACGAACGCGGACACCACGACCCATGACCTCGTGATCGGCTCCGCTCGTACGGCGCGCCTCGCCCCCGGCGCCAGAACCGAGCTCGACGCGGGCGTCATCACCGCCTCCGTCCAGGGCTTCTGCTCCGTGGCGGGACACCGTCAGATGGGGATGACCTTCGACGTCGTGGTCGAAGACGCACCGGCGGCCGCCTCGCACGCGCCTGTCACGCCTGCCTCGACCAGCACGCCCATGGGCGGGATGGCGAGCGCGCCCGCCCCCTCGGACGTCGTCGACCCCGCGCTGCCGCCGCTGACCGACGAGCGGGTCCACGCGCTCACCCTCACCGTGCGCGAGACGGCGCTCGAGGTGGCTCCCGGGGTGTGGCAGAAGCGGTGGACGTACAACGGCTCTCCGACGGGTCCCACCCTCCACGGCCGCGTGGGCGACACGTTCGTGGTGACCCTCGTCAACGACGGGTCCATGGGCCACTCCATCGACTTCCACGCGGGTTCCCTGGCACCCGCCGGCCCCATGCGGACCATCGAGCCGGGCGAGCAGCTCACCTACCGGTTCACCGCGACGAAGGCCGGGATCTGGATGTACCACTGCTCGACGATGCCGATGAGCGCCCACATCGCCGCCGGCATGGCGGGCGCTGTCGTCATCGAGCCGGACGGGCTCCCCACGGTCGACCGGTCGTACGTCCTTGTCCAGTCCGAGGTGTACCTGCAGACGCGGGCCACCGACGCGGCCTCCGCGACCGAGGTGGACGACGTCCGGGCGGGGTCGGGAGGCCAGCCGGACTACGTCGTGCTGAACGGCGTGGCGAACGGCTACGACGCCGCGCCGCTCACCGCGAAGGTGGGCGAGCGAGTGCGCTTCTGGGTCCTCGACGCGGGACCGAACCGCACGGCGAGCTTCCACGTGGTCGGCGCGCAGTTCGACACCGTGTACGCGGAGGGCGCGTACCTGCTCGAGCACGGGCGTGACGCGTTCGGCAACGGCGGGGGCGGCGCTCAGGCTCTCGGGCTTGATCCCGCACAGGGTGGCTTCGTCGAGACGGTCTTCCCCGAGGCCGGGCAGTACCCGTTCGTCTCGCACGCCATGGCCGACGCCGAACGCGGCGCCCACGGTCTCGTGCGGGTGTCGCCCTGACGGACGACGCGGCACCGGCGCGCGGGCGCTACCGTGAGGCTCGCACGGATCCGGAGGTGAGGTGAGCATGTCCGCGGCGGCGTTCGTCATGGTCATCGACCTGGTGGGGACGTTCGTGTTCGCCGTCAACGGGGCGCTCACGGCGACGCGGGCGGTGCACCTGGACATCGTGGGCGTGCTGGTCCTCGGGATCATCACGGCCGTCGGCGGCGGCATCACGCGGGACGTCCTCATCGGCGCCGTTCCGCCGATCGCCTTCACGCACTGGTACTACCTGGCAGCCGCGAGCCTCGGCGCGCTCATCGCGTTCTTCATCAGCCTCCCCCCGCGCCCGCTCACAGGAGCGATCGTCGTCCTCGACGCCGTCGGGCTGGGCCTGTTCTGCGTGACTGGGGCTCAGAAGGCCATGGAGCACGGGCTCGACCCCGCGGCCGCCATCATCGTCGGCGCGATCGCGGCGGTGGGAGGCGGCACGATCCGGGACATCACGATCGGCAGGGTGCCGTCCATTCTCACGAGCGGCCTCTACGCCGTGCCGGCGCTGCTGGGAGCAGCCATCGAGGTGCTGTCGGCACCGCTTCGCACGTACGGGATCCCGGTCGCCCTCGTCGGCGCCGTGGTCTGCTTCGTCGTACGGATGCTCGGGGTCTGGTTCCATCTCGAGGCACCCAAGGCCTTCGACCCGAACGCCCCTCGCCCGGAACGTCCGATCGCGCGCGGCGACGCCCCGGAGGACTGACGCGTCAGGCGGCCGTCGTCCCCAGGTACGCGAGGGCCGCGACCACGAGGGCTTCCGCGCCCGTACGCAGCGTCGGCTCCATCGCGGGGGCGAACTTCGGGTTGTGGTTCGGGAACACGGGTGTTCCTGGCGGGAAGCCGCCGAGTGCCCAGTAGCAGTACGGGATGCCGAAGGCGTCCGGGATGATGCTGAAGTCCTCGCTCGCCGGCTGCTGCTCCATGTGACGGACGCGGTCGTCGCCGAAGTGGCGCCTGAGCTCGCTGGTGACGGTGTCGACGACGCCACCGTCGTTCGACGTGAGCGGGTACTGGTCGTAGTACTCGAACGTCGGCTCCTGCGGCGAGCCGGCGGCCGCGCACTCGCCCCGCACGATGCGCTCGATGGCGGCGAGGATGGTGTCCCGCACGGCCAGGTCGTACGTCCGCACGTTGACGAGCAGCACCGCCCTGTCCGGGATGATGTTGCTCTTCGACCCCGCCTGCACGCTGCCCACCGTCACGACCCCGAAGGCGCTCGGCGGGATCTCGCGGGCGACGACGGTCTGGAGCCGCATGACGACCGAGGCGGCGATGACGACGGGGTCGACACCGAGGTGGGGCATCGACCCGTGCGAGCCGGTGCCGAACACGGTGATGCGGATCGAGTCGCCGGCTGAGAGGACAGGCCCGGCCGCTGTGGCCACCTCCCCCGCCGCGGGCGAGGTCAGCACGTGCTGGCCGAGCGCCACCTCGGGCTTCGGGACGCGGTCGACCAGGCCGTCCGCGACCATGGCCCTGGCCCCCGCGGCGGTCTCCTCAGCCGGCTGGAAGAGCGCGACGTACGTGCCGCGCCAGTCGTCGCGGGACTCGGCGAGGAGTCTCGCAGCACCCAGGCCGGCCGTGACGTGGACGTCGTGGCCGCAGGCGTGCATGACACCGACGGTGCTGCCGGAGGCGTCGGTCGTCGTCCTCGTCGAGGCGTACGACAGGCCGGTCGCCTCGACCACCGGCAGCCCGTCCATGTCGGCTCGGACCAGGACCGTCGGGCCGTCCCCGTTGGACAGAACGCCCACCACGCCGCCGCCGACCTGCTGGACGTCGTACCCCCACGAGGTCAACCAGCCTGTGACGTACTGGGCGGTTTCGACCTCCTGCGAGGACAGCTCGGGATTCTCGTGCAGGTGGACGTACACCTCCTCCAGCCACCCGGTCACCGACTCGATCCCAGCGAGGGCCTTCTCCGCAGCGGTCATGGTGTGACTTCCCTTCAGGTCAGAGACCGAGGATCGCGTCCATGAGCACGGCGGTGCGCAACGCGCTCTCCCCCGTGCTCGGGCAGGTCCCGACGCCGCGCAGCTCGTCGAGGATCGTCGCGACGAGCGGCCCGTGGACGTGGCGGGGGTCGTCGATCTCGTACAAGGTCGTGCCTCGCTCGGTGACGAGGCGGATGGGCGTGGGTGAGAACGTGGCGAACGAGAGGGTGCCCTCGGTCCCGGTGAGCACGGTCTCCTCGACCGCGTCGGGCGTGCCGAACGTCCAGGAGCCCGAGCCGACGACGTCGCTGAACCGGTACGAGGCGGCTACGGCGTGCAGATCGGGGCTGACCACACCGGCGGTCTCGGAGGCCGGGCCGAGGAGCATGTCGAGGGCGTCGAGCGTGTGGCAGGCGGTCTCGTAGAACTCGCCTCCCCGGTTGACCGCCGGGTCCCAGCGCCAGCCGCTGAAGCCGGTCGGCTTGCGCCAGACGGTGTGGACCGACAGGAGGCGGCCGGTCTGACCGGAGGCGATGAGCTCGCGCAGCTTGAGAAACCTCGGCAGGGCGCGGCGGTAGTAGGCGACCCAGAGGCGTACCCCGGCCTCCCTCGCCGCGTCGACGATCGTGCGTCCTTCCGTGGCCGACATCGCGAGGGGCTTCTCGACGAGCACGTCCTTGCCCGCGCGCGCCGCGGCTATCGCGTACGTCGCGTGGGTCGCCGTGGGGGTGGCCACGTAGACCGCGGTGACGTCGGGGTCGTCGATCACGGCCTGCGCGTCCGTGGACCACCGTGCGACGTGGTGACGTTCGGCGAAGTCCCGGGCCCGGTCCCGGTCACGCCGCATGACGTGGACGACGTCGGAGTCCGACGCCCGGAAGACCTCCGGCGCCGACTTCACCTCGGTGACGTCGCCGACCCCGATGATGCCCC
>DASSQF010000234.1:0-5676 GCA_035702685.1 Propionibacteriaceae bacterium | reverse complement strand
CGACAAGGTGACCGTGACCAGCAGGGGAGCGGCCAAGTCGCTCGTCGAGGTCACGCTGCACGAGGGCCGCAACCACATCGTGCGCCGGATGTTCGACGCCGTGGGGCACCCCGTACGGCGCCTGTCCCGTACCCGCATCGGCCCTGTACGGCTGGGGCAGCTGCCCCAGGGAGCGTCCCGCGAGCTCACGTCAAAGGAGCTCGGGGAGCTCCTCGACGCGGTCCGCCTGTGACGGGCCTGCCGGCGCAGGGCTCTCAGTGGACTCCGGTACCCTTCCACGGTGCACATGTTTAGCCGCCGCCGTATGGGCGGTCTGGTCGTCGCGCTGCTGACCCTTCTCCTGGCCGCCTGCAACGCGGGCAAGGCCTCCTCCAGCGCGTCGCCCACGACCACCCAGTTCGTCCCGACCGCCTCCGCCAGCGGCTCGGCGAGCGCCTCGGCCAGTGCGTCGCCGAGCGGGCACGCGTCCATCACCCCGTCGACCACCCTCGACGGGATCACCGTGACGGGTGACTACGGCAAGACTCCGAACGTCAAGATCCCGGCGCCGTGGGGGATCGACAAGACCCAGTCGAAGGTCATCGTGCAGGGCACCGGCGACCCGGTCGCGGCCAGCTCGATGATCGAGGTCAACTACTGGGGCGCCAACGGCTACACCGGCAAGGTCTTCGACGAGAGCTTCAGCGCGAACAAGCCGATCTCGTACGCGGTGAGCGGCTTCATCAAGGGCTTCCAGACCGGTCTCATCGGTCAGAAGGTCGGCAGCCGCGTCCTCATCGGCATCACCGGCCCCGACGGGTACGACGCGAGCGGCGGCAACTCGAGCATCGGCATCGAGGTGGGCGACAGCCTCGTGTTCGTGGTCGACATCCTCGCCGTGTCTGCCACCGGGCCGTCCGGAGCACCTGTGACGCCCGCGGCCGGGCTCCCGACCGTGTCGGGTGACCTCAAGTCGCCGGTCGTCACCATCCCGAGCACCTCGACCCCGCCGAGCACCCTCACCGTCCAGCCCCTGATCAAGGGCACCGGCAAGGCGGTCACGGCGACGTCCACGATCCGCGTCGACTACGCCGAGTACGCCTGGAGCACGGGCAAGCTCATCAAGAAGACGTACGGGTACGCACCGCTCGACGGCGCCCTGAGCACGACGATCCCGGGCTGGCAGACCGGCCTGGTCGGGCAGACCGTGGGCAGCCGGGTGCTGCTCGTCGTCCCACCGGCACAGGCGTACCCCTCCGGCAACCCGCGCGTCGACGTGAAGCCGGGCGAGACGATGGTCTACGTCGTCGACATCCTCTTCGCGTACGAGGCCTGACCGCCGGCAGGGCCGTGTGAGGCGGGACGCACTGCGGGCCGCCTCGCACTGATGACGCCGCCTCAGCCCACGACCCAGGGGTCGCGGGGGAGCCTCGCCGGGTCGAAGCGCCCGAGCAGGAGGGTGGGGGTCACCTGCTCCTGCTCGCTCGCCAGCCCCAACGAGGCGGCGATCCGCGTCAGCACCTGTTCCGGGGGGACGCCCTCGCGCCCGAGGTCGGCGAGCGTCACGGCACGGTCACGCTTGGCGAGGCGGCGGCCGTCCCGGCCGACCGCGAGGGGGACGTGCGCGTAGGTCGGGGGAGCGAAGCCCAGCCTGTGGGCCAGCCACACCTGCCGCGGGACGCTCGACAGGAGGTCGTCACCTCGTACCACCTGGTCGACCCCCTGGAGCCCGTCGTCGACGACGACCGCCAGGTTGTACGCGTACGTCCCGTCTCCCCGCCGCACGACGAAGTCGTCGACCGGGCCGATCACTTCCCCGTGGAGCAGGTCCGTCCCGGTCGCGGTCACGCCACCCGCTCGCACCCGCAGGGCGGCCGGCCGTACGGCCCGCCTCTCGGCCCGCTCGGACTGGGTGAGGTTGCGGCACGTCCCGGGGTACGGACGGTGCCCGTCCCCGTGCGGCGCCTGCGCGGACTCGGCGATCTCGCGCCTGCTGCAGAAGCACTCGTACGTGTCGAGCCGTGCGAGCGCCTCCTCGTACAGCGCCAGCCTGTCCGACTGACGCACCACGTCTCCGTCGTGGTCGAGGCCCAGGGCGTCGAGGTCGGCGAGCTGGCGGGCCGCGACACCGGCGGCCGCTGCGACGCGTGCCTGGTCCAGGTCCTCGACCCTGATGAGGAAGCTGCGTCCGCTGGACCGTGCGAACAGCCACGCGAGCAGCGCCGTGCGAAGGTTGCCGAGGTGGAGGTCCGAGGTGGGCGAGGGGGCGAACCGGCCGGCCACGCCACCTCCTCTCCCTCGGGGTGGTGCGGGCGTTCCGGCGCCACCGATGCAAGACTGGGCCCAGCCTAGGAGAGGAGGAGCATGGCGCCGCGCAAGACCGAACGTCAGCTCAACCTCGTGATCTGCCTGCTCGCGGCGCGCCGGTTCCTCACGCGCGAGAAGATCCGCGACTCCGTCGAGGGATACCAGGGCCTGTCGGACGCCGCGTTCCAGAGGATGTTCGAGCGGGACAAGGACGACCTGCGTGCCCTCGGGATCCCGATCGAGACGGGCTCCAACGACACGTACTTCGACGACGAGCAGGGCTACCGCATCCTGCCCGGCGACTTCGAGCTGCCTCCGGTCGAGTTCACCCAGGCCGAGCAGGTAGTGCTCGGAATCGCGGCCCACGTCTTCGACGGTGCGGCATTGGGGCCGCAGGCGAGCGCGGCCCTCGGCAAGCTCCAGGCAGCCGGCGTCGAGCTGTCGTCGAGCGGCTTCGTCCAGCCCCGGCTCGGCGGCGACGACGAGGCCGTCGGCGTCGTCTGGGAGGCCATCGCCGCCCGGCGTCGCATCCGGTTCGACTACCGCGCTCCAGGGCAGAGGCGGACCGTCGAGGCGTGGGGAGTCCTCGTGCGTCGCGGCGTCTGGTACGTGTACGGACGCGATGTCGACAAGGACGCTCCGCGGATGTTCCGGCTGTCGCGGGTCGCAGGGCCCGTGGCCGCGCTCGAGCCGCCCGGGGCGTACCAGCTGCCCGACCGTCACGTGGTCGAGGCGGCCGCCGCGTCGCTGGAGCCCGCCGCCGTGACCGACGTCGCGCACCTGGCGATCCGAGGGACCGCAGCCCCTGCCCTGCGCCGGCGTGGCGCAGAGGTGGCCGTGCCCGGTCCAGAGGGCTTCGTCGTCCACGCCGTCCCGTACGGGTCAGTGCAGGAGATCGCGGACCAGGCCGCCGCCGCAGCGCCCGACGTCGTCGTGATCGGCCCCGACGAGGTACGCGACGCCACGCTCGCCCGGCTCCGTGCGGTCGCTGCCCGACCCCTCTCGACGGAGCGCCCATGAGCACGAGTGCCGACCAGGTCGCCCGGCTCCTGGCGCTCATCCCGTACCTCCAGGCCCGTCCGGGCATCTCGCTCGCCGAGGCGGCCGCCGCGTTCTCCCTGACCCAGAAGCAGCTCATGGCGGATCTGTGGGTGGCGTTCATGTGCGGGCTGCCCGGCGGCATGCCCGGCGACCTCATCGAGGTCGACATGGACGGCGTCGAGGGCGAGGGCGTCATCAGGCTCAGCAACGCCGACATTCTGTCGAAGCCCCTGCGGCTCGCGCCCCACGAGGTCGGCACGCTGATGCTCGCGCTGCAGGCTGTACGAGAGGTCGCTGCGCCAGAGTCGTACGCGGCCATCGACTCCGCCAGCGCGAAGCTCGCCACGATGTCGTGGGAGGAGGGCCCGCCGGCGTTCGTGTCGATCGTCACGGGGGACGAGACCGTACGCCAGGCCCTCGTCGACGCGCTGCAGGACCATCGGCAGGTCAGGCTCACGTACGAGGGCGGCGCGCGGGGCGAGACCACCACGCCCGTCGTCGACCCAGCGGCGCTCGTCGTCCGGGACGGGGCCGCCTACCTGGAGGCATGGTCCGTGGACCGTCAGGACTGGCGCTCGTACCGGCTCGACCGCGTCATCTCCGTCGACCTCACCGGGGAGGATGCGGGCGACCACGGGACGCCGCCCGCGCGAGACGGCTGGCTCTCGGAGGCGGCCACCGAGGTGACCCTGCGGGTCCAGGAGTCGGCGGGCTGGATCACCGAGTACTACCCCACGGTGAGGACCTCCGGCGACCTGGTCACCCTGCGCGTCCTCGACCCCTCGTGGCTGCGGCAGCTCGTGCTGAGGCTCGGCGGCGAGGCGGAGGTCGTCGAGCCCGTGGCGGCCCAGGACGAGGCCGTCCTCGCGGCGCGTGAGGCGGTCCGCCGGCACGAGGCGTGGGCCGGCGGAGTCCATACGACTCCTTGACACCGATACGTGTCGTCGTCGGGGGCCGGTGTAGGGTCACGGCCGTGTGGATCTGGACCTGGTTGGCGATCATCGTCGTCTCGCTGGCCGTCCACTTCGTGCTCGGTCGGCGCCTGTGGCGCGCTGTCCGGGAGCTCAACGCCGAGCTTCGGTCCCTGGGGGTCACGGCGTCGAACGTTGGGCTCGAGCTGAGCAGGGTCGGGGCCCCTCGGGCCACCGGTGCGCTCAGCCCGCGCCATGGCATGAATCTTGCAACTCGGGCCTAGGATGGGCCCGTTCGAACTGAAGGAGTCTCACATGACTGCGTTGATCGCCGGTCTCCCTGGCGGCATGGAGTGGGTCATCCTGCTCGTCGTCGCTCTGCTGCTCTTCGGCGGCACTCGGCTCGCGGGGATGGGCAAGGGCGCAGGCCGCGCCATCAGAGAGTTCAAGGAAGAGGTCAAGGCCCCCACGGGCATCGAGGGCCCGAAGGAGACCCCCGTTGAGGACGTCTCCGAGCCCGTTGATGCCGAGATCGTGACGCCGGAGACCCGCAAGGACAAGTGACCGTGTCGGCTCTCAGCGGGGTGCGGCGGGTCTGGACGGTACTCAAGCCTCCGCCGTCCACCCCGGACGGCACGATGTCGCTGTACGACCACCTGCGAGAGCTGCGCTACCGGGTGATCGTCGCAGCGGTCGCCATCGTCATCACCTCGTCCTTGGCGGGGTTCTTCTACCGGCCGATCCTCAACCTCGTGATGTGGCCGTGGGACGCCGCGCTGGAGCAGCTCAAAGCGTGGAACCCGGAGGTCGCGACGCAGGTCGTGAACCGTGATGTCTCGGGCCCGTTCATGCTGGCACTGAAGGTCTCGGTGGTCGCCGGGGTCCTTGCCGCGTGTCCCATCTGGCTGTACCAGCTGTGGAAGTTCATCGTGCCCGCGCTCCTCGAGAACGAGAAGCGGTACGCCAGGAACTTCCTCGCCTCGTCGATCCCGCTCTTCCTCTTCGGCTGCGCGGTCGGCTACATGGTCCTGCCGGAGGGCATCAGCGTGATGCTGCAGTTCACGCCTGAGGGGCTCGGGATCGTGAACCAGCTCGACCTCAACTCGTTCCTGGCGCTGGAGCTCCTGCTCACGCTGCTGTTCGGCGTCTCGTTCCTCCTGCCCGTGATCCTCGTGATGCTCAACATCGCCGGAGTGGTCAAGGGCCAGCAGCTCAGGAAGGCCCGCCTCTTCGCGATCTTCGGCTGCTTCGTGTTCGGGGCCATCGCGACGCCCTCCACGGACCCGTTCTCCATGACGGCGCTCGCGCTCCCCATGGCCGTCATGTACGTGGTCGCGGAGTTCATCTGCCGACGTCACGACACGGCCAAGGAGAAGAAGCTCGCCGCAGAGGGCGGCGTGCTCGTCAAGATCGACTGATGCACCCGCCGACGCTGACA
>DASSQF010000233.1:0-7962 GCA_035702685.1 Propionibacteriaceae bacterium | reverse complement strand
TGGTCATCGGCGGTGACGGCTCACTCTCGGGTCTCGACCTCTTCCGGGCCGAGTGGAGCGAGCTGCTCTCTGAGCTCGTCGCTGAAGGCCGCATCACCCGGGAGGATGCGGACGCCCATCCGGCGCTCATGTTCGCCGGTCTCGTGGGCTCGATCGACAACGACCTCGTCGGTACGGACATGACGATCGGCGCCGACACCGCCCTGCACCGCATCGTCGACGCGATCGACGCGCTCGCGAGCACCGCCGCGAGCCACCAGCGGAGCTTCGTCGTCGAGGTCATGGGCCGACACTGCGGCTACCTCGCCCTCATGAGCGCGATCGCCGGCGGCTGCGACTACGTCCTCATCCCCGAGCAGCCGCCGGCGCCCGGGTGGGAGGACCGCATGTGCGCCGCCCTGCGACAGGCTCGTCGGGAGGGCCGGCGCGACTCCATGGTCGTCGTCGCCGAGGGCGCCTGTGACCAGCAGGGCCAGGTCATCACCTCCGAGTACGTGCGGCGCGTCATCGAGGAGACCCTCCACGAGGACGCCCGCGTCACGATCCTCGGCCACGTCCAGCGCGGCGGTGCGCCGAGCGCGTACGACCGGTGGGCCTCGACCTGGCTGGGCTACGAGGCGGCGGTGGAAGTCCTCACCGCGACGCCGGGGACCGTCGGCCCCGTCCTGGGGTTCCGGGGCAACCGGGTGACCCGCGTCCCGCTCGTCGACGCTGTCGCCAGCACCCGCCACGTGCCGGAGCTCATCGCCTTGGGTGACTACGAGGGTGCGATGGACCTGCGCGGCGGCTCCTTCAAGGAGGCTTCGAGGATCCTCGCGGAGCTCGTGGAGCCGAGCCGGATCGACGTGGCGGAGCAGAGCCGGCGGATCGGGATCATCCACGCCGGCGGCCTCGCCCCGGGCATGAACGCGGCGGCGCGCGCGGCCGTACGGCTCGGCATCAGCCGTGGCCACACGATGGTGGGGATCCGCAACGGGTTCCCGGGCCTTCGGGACGGCGAGGTGGGCGAGCTCGGGTGGAGCGACGTCGAGAGCTGGCTGCCCGAGGGAGGCGCCGAGCTCGGTGTCCGTCGTACGGTCCCGTCCGTCGACGAGCTGTACCGGATCAGCCGGTCCCTCGAGGACCACCGCATCGATGCGCTGCTCATGATCGGTGGCTGGAACGGCTACCAGGCCTGCGAGATGCTGCACCGCGAGCGCGACCGGTTCCCCACGTTCGGCCTGCCGATCGTCTGCGTCCCCGCGTCCCTCGACAACAACCTCCCCGGGTCGGAGCTCGCGATCGGCGCGGACACGGCCCTCAATGTCATCACCGAGGCGGTCGACAGGATCAAGACCTCGGGCAGCGCGGCGAAGCGGGCGTTCGTCGTCGAGACGATGGGCCGGTACTGCGGGTACCTGTCGCTCATGGCCGCGATGGCGACCGGTGCCGAGCGCGTGTACCTCCACGAGGAAGGCATCTCGCTCAACGCCCTGGCGGACGACGTGGACTGGCTGCGGCAGAGCTTCGCGTCGGGTCGCAAGCTGTTCCTGGCGATCCGCAACGAGAACGCCAACCCGCTCTACACCACCGACTTCCTCGCCCGCCTGCTCGAGCAGGAGAGCAAGGGCACCTTCGACGTGCGGCAGAACATCCTCGGCCACATGCAGCAGGGTGGCGCCCCGACCCCGTTCGACCGCCTCCTCGCGGTACGGCTCGTGTCGCGGGCGCTCGACCTCATCGGCGCCGAGTTCGCCGCCGGCACGTCGAACTCCTGCTACATCGGGCTCGTCCAGTCCAAGGTCGCCGCCGCACCCATGGAGCAGATGATGGGCGAGATGGACCTCCGCGTGCACCGGCCCAAGGAGCAGTGGTGGCTCGCCCTGCGTCCCGTCCTCAACGCCGTGGCGGACGCCCAGCTCTGAGGCCCGATCCCGCCGGCGCCCCGCGACCCACACCTCACCGCGATCCGCGTTTTCGTACCCCAGAAGGGTGCCTCCGTCGCTCTGCGTCCCCGGGGGGTCACCTGCGGTACGAAAACGCGGCGGTCAGAGGCGGCCACCGGGGCGGCTCGGCGTCAGTTAGCAGGCGTCACGACGAGGTCGGTGAAGTACGCGTCCGTTCCGATGTCCACGAACAGGCCGACGGCGCCCTGCCCGCCGGAGAGGCGGCCTCGGTTGAGAACCTCAGTGCCGTCGACCTCCGCACGTACCGTCCGCTCGTCGAACTCGACGACGAGGTGCAGCCAGCGGCCCGGCGCGATGTCGGCACCGCTCTCGAAGCCCTCGCCGTCGCGTTCGTCCCGGAGGCGGTTGAACGGCCAGTCGGGGTAGGAGAAGTACTGGACCGCCCGACTGCGGCGTACCGGGTCCTCCACGACGTTCCGTCCGTTGTACGGCCTCACGTACACGGCTTCGAACGTCGAGGCGTCGTCAACGACGGCGAACGCCAGACCCGCGAAGCCCCGGGCGTAGTCCGGGGCGTCGGGGAGCAGCTCGCTGCAGATGTCGACCTCGATGCGGCCCTCCCCGAGCTGGATCGGGAGTATGACGAAGGTCGGCTGGTCGATGAAGTCCACGCCCGGGCGTCCGTGGACGCGGACGTGCTCCGGCAGCGCGACCCTCAGCGCCGCGCGTCCCTCGTAGCTGCCGGGTTGGGCGGACACGGAACGGCAGGTCGCTCCGTCCGGAAGCGCGTCGAGCGGGTATCTGGTGTGGTCGTGGGCTGACACGGTGACCTCCTGACGGCTGGCACGCCGATGCTATACAGCGGTTCGGTACCTATCGAATCGATGTATAGAGTGCGTGCCGTGATCGAGCTCATGATCCTCGGCTTCCTGGCCGACGGTCCCCTGCACGGGTACGAGCTGCGCCGCCGCATGGAGCATCTGCATGGCTACTCCCGCGCCGTGAGCTGGGGCACCCTCTACCCGGCGATCACCCGGCTCGCGAAGGGGGGACTCGTCCGTCAGGAGGCCGGCCCCGGTAAGGCCGGAGCGGGCCGCATCACCCTGCACCTCACACAGGCCGGGCGCGAGGAGCTCGTCACGCGTCTGCGGGAGGCCCGAGGTCACGACATCACCGACGGCCATCGCTTCATGGTCGTGCTCGCGTTCCTGTCCCAGGTGCCCGACAAGGAGGACCGGGACGCCGTGCTCCAGCGGCGGCTGGACTTCCTCACCCCGAGGGCCAGCTTCTTCTGCGACGGCGACCGGCCTCTGAAGGCCGACGACGTCACGGACCCGTACCGGCGGGGCATCCTCGTCTCGGCCCGCGCCACGAGCCGTGCCGAACGCGCCTGGCTCCGCGAGATGCTCGACATGGAAGGCACACGATGACTCCCACGATGCGTGCCGTCGTCCTCGACGGACCCGGCCCCGTCTCGGCACTGACCGTGCGGGAGCTCCAGATCCCCGCTGCCGAGCCCGGATGGGTCCTCATCAAGGTGATGGCCTTCGGCCTCAACCGGTCGGAGGTCTTCACCCGGCTCGGCTACTCCGGCGACGCGGTGACGTACCCGCGCGTCCTCGGCATCGAGGCGACCGGCAGCGTCGAGGCCGCACCGGGCGGCGAACTCGTACCGGGCCAGCAGGTCGTCGCCCTCATGGGCGGGATGGGGCGTACGTACGACGGCGGCTACGCGGATTACACGTGCGTGCCGGCGAGCCAGGTCGTGCCGTTCACGTCCGCGCTGCCGTGGGCGACCCTCGGCGCTGTGCCGGAGATGCTCCAGACCGCGTACGGGTCCCTGACCGTCGGCCTCGACCTCCAGCCCGGCCAGTCCCTGCTCGTCCGGGGCGGCACGTCCTCCGTCGGCATGGCGGCAGCCGCCCTCGCCAAGAACCTCGGCGCGACCGTGCTCTCGACCACCCGCAACACTGCCAAGACCGATCCGCTCATCCGGGTGGGGGTCGACCACGTCATCGTCGACGACGGGGAGATCGCCCGTCGCGTCCGTCACCTCGTGCCGGGCGGGGTCCACGCAGCCCTCGAGCTCGTCGGCACGAACACGCTGCCGGACACGCTGCGCGCCACGCGTGTCCACGGCACCGTTTGCTTCACCGGCATGCTGTCGGGGATCTGGACGATTCCCGACTTCTACCCGATGGACGTCATCCCGAACGGAGTGCGCCTCACGGCGTACTCCGGAGAGGCGGACGACCTTCCCGCCCACGTCCTGCAGTCGTACCTCGACGACGTCGCAGCCGGCCGCGCCACCGTGCCGATCGACCGCACGTTCACCCTCGGGCAGCTTCCGGAGGCGCACGCGCTCATGGAGTCGGGGCGGACTGCCGGCAAGCTCGTCGTGCTGACCGACGCTGGGACCATCGGGTGACGGACCGGGGCTCGCTGGTGAGCCTCCCGCCAGGTATCAGGTCCGTGCCGGCAGGACCTCGAGCGGCGGGTACTCGGGCTTCCACATGCGCTGGTAGATGTCGTTGATCGGGTTCGTCATCGGCCGGCGGGCGAGGCCCTGCCGCTGGGCCGTCTCGGCGACCGCCTTCGCGACGGTTGCGGCGACGAGGCGGAGATCGCTCATCGAGGGCAGCAGCGCGGCTCCCGGCCGGTACTCGTTCATGAGCCCGGCGAGGGCATCCGCGGCGGCGTAGATCATCTCCGGGGTGACCCGCGTCGCCTGGACGACCGCGACGCCGAGGCCGAGACCAGGGAAGATCAGCGCGTTGTTGGCCTGCGCGATGGTGTGGTACGTGTCACCGTGGCGGATGGTCCCGAAGGGACTGCCGGTCGCGATGAGGGCGTTCCCGTCGGTCCACTCCAGCAGGTCCGCGGGGTGCGCCTCGCACCGGCTGGTGGGGTTGGACAGGGGCATGATGATCGGCCGCTCGCAGTGCTCGGCCATCTCTCGTACGACGTCCTCGCTGAAGGCCCCGTGCCGCGCGGACGTGCCGATGAGGATGGTGGGCCGCACCGCTCGAACCGCTTCCAGCAGGGAGATCCGCGCCGGGTCCGCCACCGTCCAGCCGGACAGCTCCGCCCTTGTCCGCGCGTACGGGCGCTGAAAGTCCCGCACTCCCCCGCTGTCCTCGACGATCAGGCCTCGGCTGTTGAACGCGTAGAACGGCCGGTAGCTGTCCTCCGCCGCCAGGCCGCCGCGCGTCATCGCCTCGCGGATGAGGTCGGCGACACCCACGCCGGCCGTGCCCGCGCCGTACACCAGCACGCGGTGCTCGGGCAGCGGCACACCGGTGAGCCGTACGGCGGCAAGGACCGCAGCCAGCACGACAGCCGCCGTGCCCTGGATGTCGTCGTTGAAGGTGCAGATCTGGTCGCTGTACCGCTGCAGGATGCGGTGGGCGTTGCCGGCGCCGAAGTCCTCCCAGTGGAGCATCGCGTTGGGGAACAGCCGCGTCACGGTCCGGACGAAGAGCTCGATGAACTCGTCGTAGCGCTCTCCGCGTACGCGCGCGTGCCGCTCACCCAGGTACAGGTCGCTGTTCAGCAGGCCCAGGTTGTCGGTGCCCACGTCCAGGACGACCGGGATCGCACGCCTCGGGTGGATGCCCGCGGCGGCGGTGTACACCCCCAGCTTGCCCACGGCGATCTGGAAGCCGCCGATGCCCTGGTCGCCGATCCCGAGGATGCCCTCGGAGTCGGTCACCACGACGAGGTCCACGTCGTCGGCGTCCATCTCGAAGTCCCGCAGCGACTGCTCCACGAGTTCCGGATGGTCGATGGACAGGAACACGCCGCGAGCGCCCGTGTACTCGTGGCTGAACCGCTCGATCGCCTCCCCGATCGTCGGGGTGTAGATGATCGGCAGCATCTCCTCGAGGTGCTCGCTGAGCAGCCGGTAGAAGAGGACCTCGTTCCGGTCGCGCAGCTGTGCGAGCTGGATGAACTTGGCCAGCGGCGACGGAGAGCGCAGGTACTGGGCGTACGACCGGCGCATCTGCTCCTCGATCGTCGTCACCCGGCTCGGCAGCAGCCCTGAGAGGCCGAGCTTCTCCCGCTCCTCGAGAGTGAACGCCGTCCCCCGGTTCGCCATGGGATGCACGAGGATCAGCCGGCCGCGGGCGCTGATCGACAGCCGTCCCTCGCGCGAGCTCGTGTCCAGTTCGAAGTCCGGTTGTCTCATCCAGCACCCCTGGTCGGTCGAGCCGGTGATCCGGCTGCACTGAGCGTATTGGATCGACCTCGGAGCGGCGTGGTCGCCCGCAGGCCAGCAAGGAGCCGAGACGCGACCTGGTCAGACGTGCTAGGGACCTGCGTCTGCGGCACGCGGGCCCCACGTTTCTCCGGCACGCTGCTGGGCATTCATGTGTACATGACGGAGAACCAGAACGGACCCGCTCAGGGCCAGCAGGGGTACGACGCGTCCCAGGACCCCGACGCGGACCCGGAGATGCTGGCATCGGCCAAGAAGGCAAAGCAGCCGGACCAGGCCGAGGGCGAGGACGTCGACGAGACCGGTCGATCGAACACCTGATGTCCCACAGGGTCCGACCGCCGGCCTCGGCGCCGGACTCTAGAAGACCGGCTTGCCCCCGGTGACGCCGATGACGGTACCGCTGACGTAGCTGGCCTCGTCCGAGGCGAGGAAGACGTAGGCGGCGGCGACCTCGACCGGCTGTCCCATGCGCCCCAGCGGCGTGTCCGACCCGAACGACTCCACCTTCTCGGGCTCCATGGTCGCCGGGATCAGCGGGGTCCAGATGGGCCCTGGCGCCACGGCGTTGACCCGGACCCCGCGGCTGCCGAGCTCGCCGGCGAGGTTCACGGTGAGGTTGTTGAGCGCTGCCTTCGTGGCGGCGTAGTCGAGGAGGTGGGCGGACGGGGTGTACGCCTGGATGGACGTCGTCACGATGACGCTCCCGCCGTTCTCGAGCTCCTTCGCCAGCTCCTGCACGAGCCAGAACGTGGAGAAGACGTTCGTGGAGAAGGTCCGCTGGATCTGCTCCGGCGGGAACTGCTCCAGCTCCGGGTACGTCTGCTGGAACCCGGCGTTGCACACGAGCACGTCGAGGCCGCCGAGCCGCGCCACGGCATCACGCGCCACCTGTGAACAGGCCTCGTGGCTCCGCAGGTCTCCGGGGAGCAGGACGCACTGCCGGCCGCTCTCCTTCACGATCCTGGCGGTCTCGGTGGCGTCCGCCTCCTCCTCCGGCAGGAAGGCGATCGCGACGTCCGCGCCCTCCTTCGCGAACAGGATGGCCACTGCCCGTCCGATGCCCGAGTCCCCTCCGGTGATGAGGGCCTTCTTGCCGGTGAGCCGTTCCCGCGGCGTCCAGCTCTGCTCCCCGTGGTCGGGATGCGGGTTCATGTCCGCTTCCGTACCAGGCCACTCCTGCCGCTGGCGCGGGTTCTTCGTCTCTGTCACCTGTCACTCCTCGGATCGGCTGCTCACGTGTCTGTGGAGGCCGATTACCCAGGCGACGCCGTCCTCCACGCCCGCGCCTTGACAACGTCGACGAGAAGCGCCGTACTCAAACCCTTACGTGGGCGACTTGGCGAAGGTCCGGCGTTCCGCCGTCACAGACCGGCCTCCCTGTCCTCGACGACTTCCCGCAGCTCGGGGTGGTGAAGGTCGAACGCCGGGCTCTCGCTGCGGATCCGCGGCAGCACGGTGAAGTTGTGACGCGGCGGCGGCGAGCTGGTGGCCCACTCGAGCGACCGGCCCCAGCCCCAGGGGTCGTCCTCGGTGACCAGGGGCGCATTGCGGGAGATCCACAGGTTCCAGAACCAGGGGATCATCGAGACGCCGAGCAGGAACGCGCCGAACGTCGAGACCTGGTTGAGCAGCGTGAAGCCCTCCGTCGGCAGATAGTCCGCGATCCGGCGCTGCATGCCCTCGACACCGAGCCAGTGCTGCACGAGGAACGTGGTGTGGAACCCGACGAACAGGATCCAGAAGTGGATCTTGCCCCACGTCTCGTTCAGCATCCGCCCGGTCAGCTTCGGCCACCAGTAGTAGAAGCCCGCGAAGGTGGCGAACACCACGGTCCCGAACAGCACGTAGTGGAAG
>DASSQF010000232.1:0-2828 GCA_035702685.1 Propionibacteriaceae bacterium | reverse complement strand
GAACCCGGCCGCCTCGAGCGCCGGGGCGAGGAGCCGACGACGGCCCAGGTAGCGCTCGCGCTGCACCTGGACGTGCGCGTCGTCGCCGAGCAGCACGGTCATCGCCGCCTGTACGGGGAAGGCGACCATCATGCCGAGGTGCTTGCGCACCTCGAGGAGGGCCGACACCACGGACGGGTCACCGCCGATGAAGCCCGCCCGGTACCCGGCGAGGTTCGAGCGCTTCGACAAGGAGTACGCGCCGACGATGCCCGTCACGTCGCCGCCGTTGATGCGGCTGTCCAGCGCGGAGACCGGCTCGGCGTCCCAGCCGAACTCGCCGTAGCACTCGTCGGCGACGAGCAGGGCGCCGTGGGCCCGCGCGTACTCGACCCAGGCCGAGGTCTCGCCGGCGTCGGCGACCCGTCCGGTGGGGTTGGACGGCGAGTTGGTCCACACGAGTGCGGGATGAACGTCCGCCACGTCGTCCGGCGTCTCCGCGACGACGACGCGGCAGCCGGCGACCGCCGCGCCGACCGCGTACGTCGGGTAGGCCGTCGCCGGGATCACCACGACGTCGTCAGGTCCCAGGCCGAGGAGCGTGGGCAGCCACCCGACGAGCTCCTTCGTGCCGATGACCGGGAGGACGCCACGGTCCCCCAGCTCCGGCGCTCCCCAGCGGCGCGTGAGGTAGCCGGCGATGGCCGCACGCAGCGCGGGCGTCCCCCAGGTCAGGGGGTAGCCGGGTGCGTCCGACGCGTCGCACAGCGCCTTCCGACCCGCTTCCGGCGTCGGGTCGACGGGCGTGCCGACCGACAGGTCGCAGATCCCGTCAGGATGGCTGCGGGCACGCGCCGCGGCGCCCGCGATCGTGTCCCACGGGAAGTCGGGGAGGTTGAGCGGCCTGACGAACGAGGTCGTGCTCACTCGCCCTGCGGCGGGAGCGCCGCGACTGTCGGGTGGTCGTCGTCGATGACGCCGAGCTTCGCCGCGCCACCAGGCGTACCGAGCTTGTCGAAGAACGCGGCGTTGATGTCGAGGTACTCGGAGTACTCGGCCGGGACGTCGTCCTCGTAGTAGATGGCCTCGACCGGGCAGACCGGCTCGCAGGCGCCGCAGTCGACGCACTCCTCCGGGTTGATGTAGAGCATCCGGTTGCCCTCGTAGATGCAGTCGACCGGACACTCGTCGACGCAGGCCCGATCCTTGATATCCACACAGGGCAAGGCGATGACGTACGTCACGAAAGCGCTCCTCTACAGCTGGCCACGCGGCCTCGGCGGCCGTAGTCGGCACTCTACAGTCCTCGTCGGAGCGCATCCGATAGCGTCGCGTCGTGGATACGACTCTCGCCTCACTGTTCCTGGGTCCTGTCCAGCGGCTCGCCACCGGCGCTCGCTGGCTCGAGGGTCCCGCCTGGGTCGGGGACCGGCTCCTCGTGAGCGACATCCCGGGCAACCGCATCCTGTCCTGGCGAGAGGGCGCGACAGAGCTCGAGGTCGCCCTGGCGGACGCCGAGTTCACGAACGGCCGTACGGTCACGCGCGACGGCCGCGTCCTCCAGTGCTCGCACGGCCGGCGCGCCGTCGAGGAGCTGCACGCCGACCTCACCAGCAGGGTCCTCGTCGACCACCAGGGGCACGCCCGGCTCAACTCCCCGAACGACCTCGTGGTCGCCCGGGACGGCTCGGTGTGGTTCACCGACCCGCCGTACGGGATCACGATTCCTGAAGAGGGCCATCCCGGCGAGCTCGAGTACGGGGCCTGCCACGTGTTCCGGTTCGTACCCGACACCGCGGTGCTCACCCCCGTCGTCCTCGACCTGGACCGACCCAACGGCCTGGCCTTCTCCCCTGACGAGAGCGTCCTGTACGTGGCGAACTCCGCCGACCACGACGGATTCAAGGTCTGGGCGTACGACGTCTTCGAAGGCAGGTGCGGGCCCGGACGGCTGTTCTACACGGGACGGAAGGGCGTCGTCGACGGGTTCCGCGTCGACGTCGAGGGCAGGCTGTGGCTCTCCGACGACGACTCCGTCGCGGTCGTGGCACCCGATGGCACATTCCTCGCCGGCGTGGACGTGCCCGAACGGGTCGCGAACGTGTGCTTCGGTCCCGACGGCTGGCTGTACATCGCGGCGACGTCCTCGCTGTACCGCATGCGTACGACGACGAGCGACGCAGCGCTCGCCTGACGGCACGCCTCGCCGCCCGGCCTCAGGAGAGGACGGTGACGGGCAGCACGAGCCGGCTGGGGAACTCGCGGCCGTGGTGCACGGTCAGCGTGACGGGGTCCTCGCCGGACACGTACCGGGGGAAGCTCGCGCCCGCGAGGTTGAGACGCAGGGCGTGGCCCGGCAGGAACGTGTTGGCGGTCGCCCACATGTCGACCTCGACCTCGACCGGCTGGCCGGGCGCGAACGGCACGACCCTGTCGAGTGCCACGCGGCGCGACAGCCGCAGCGCCCCGTCGGTGAGGATCCGGGAGGTGCCGTCGGGCGCCACGTCCGTGAGCACGGCGTGGAGGTCGGCGTCGGGCGCGCTCGCCGTGACCCAGCAGCGCAGGACGACGGGACCGACGACCTCGAACGGCTCCGAGAAGGGCGGAGTCGTGAACGAGACGACCCCGGGATGCGCCTCGGCGGGCCGCTGGTCGTGGGGTCCCGGGAAGTCAGGCGGCCCGTAGAGGATCTGCCCGCCGACGGACGGTGCCGGGTCGGACGGGTCGTGCGTGACGGCCGTCGATCCCGTGACCTCGGTGACGTCCGGAGCGAGTGTGCCGTCCCCGAGGTACAGGTCGACCTCCTGGGTACCGGGCACGGGCCACTCCGGGTAGTCGCGCCACTCGTC
>DASSQF010000231.1:0-12558 GCA_035702685.1 Propionibacteriaceae bacterium | reverse complement strand
CCCGCGTCCAAGAAGGCTGTCTGGCGGTCTACGACGTGGAGACGTTCGACAGTCTCGACGCCAAGTTCGAGGCCCGGTCCACCAACGACGCGGAGATCCGCGCCTACCAGCGCTGGCTCAACTCCGGCTCCCACGACGACGTCCCTGACCGCCAGGGACGCATCACGCTGCCGGCACCCCTGCGCACGTTCGCCCACCTCGACCGCGACGTCGTCGTGATCGGGTCCGGTGACCGCGTCGAGGTCTGGGATCCCGAGAGATGGGAGCAGCAGTCAGCACGGCTGGACGAGATGTTCACGACATAGCCGCCAGGCGGCGGAACGAGAAGGAAGGGCTCCGCGCCCTCCGGCTTCGATCCGCTGGCCCGCACCCTGGCTCACCTTCCCCGGTGCCAGGAGGCAGGCCACGGATCGAAACCGGTCAGCACGGGGCCGTACGGCAGGGAATGGGGTCGAGATGGTGGGGGAGCGCGACACCCACGTGCCGGTCATGGCCGGGCGCGTGGTGGAGCTGCTGGCCCCGGCGCTGGAGGAGCCGGGGGCGGTGTACGTCGACGGCACGCTCGGGCTGGCCGGGCACGCGCGACTCGTGCTCGCCCGCTGCCCCGAGGCCGTCCTCGTCGGCATCGACCGCGACCCCCACGCCCTCGACATCGCGCGGGAGCGGCTCTCCGAGTTCGGCGACCGCGTGCAGCTGTACCAGGCCGTGTACGACGAGCTGCCCGAGGTCCTCGAGGAGGCGGGCCTGCGGAGCGTGCAGGCGGTGCTGCTCGATCTCGGCCTCTCCTCGCTGCAGATCGACCACGCGGAGCGCGGCTTCGCGTACGCGACCGACAGCCCCCTCGACATGCGCATGTCGCCCGACGACCCGATGACGGCGGCCGACCTCCTCAACACGGCCACCCGCGCGGAACTCGCCCGGATCCTGCGCGTGTACGGGGAGGAGCGGTTCGCCGACCGCATCGCCGGCCGCATCGTGGCCGAGCGGGACAGGGAGCCCTTCACCACGTCGGCTCGCCTCGTCAGCACGATCGCCGACGCCATCCCGGCGGCGGCCCGGGCCACGGGCGGTCATCCCGCCAAGCGGACGTTCCAGGCCCTGCGCATCGCCGTCAACAGCGAGCTCGACGCCCTCGCGGGTGTGCTGCCGGCCGCGATCGGCGCGCTGGCGCTCGGCGGACGCATCGCCGTCCTCGCGTACCACTCCCTCGAGGACCGGCTCGTCAAGGACGCCCTGCGCACCGCCTCCTCGGACCGCGCGCCCCGCGACCTGCCCTTCGTGCCCGCCGGGTACGGACCGGAGCTGCGCCTGCTGACGCACGGCGCGGAACGGCCGGACGAGTCAGAGATCGCCGTGAACTCTCGCGCGGCGTCGGCCCGGCTCCGGGCCGCCGAACGGATCCAGGAGGCGGCGTGAGCGCTCTCGTCGAACCGCGGCAGAAGTCGCAGGAGCCCGCAGCGGACCTTCGCCCGGTCCCACCCGTACAGGGCGGGCTGGGCAGGCTGCCGTTCCTCATCATGCTCGCGGGGGTCCTCGTGGCCGGGCTCGTGGGTCTCCTCATGCTCCAGACGAAGGTGCAGGAGCAGTCGTTCGAGGTGCGCCAGCTCCAGACCCAGGCGACCGAGCTCGCGTACAAGCAGGCGCAGCTCGAGGCCGACGTCCAGCAGAAGGCCACCCCGGGCGAGATCGCCCGTCAGGCCACCGCCCTCGGCATGGTCCCGAACCCGTACGGCGTCTACATCGACGTCCGTACCGGCGGCGTGGTCGGCACCCAGAAGGTCGTGCACGGCAACGAGGTGCCGAACCTCACGTACAAGTCCGCCGCGCAGAGGGCCGCAGAGGCAGCAGCAGCCGCTCCGTCGCCCGAGCCCGCCCAGCCCGGAGACTCGACACCACAGGAGACGAACCAGTGACAGAGCCCCGGCGCGTCCCGTCCGCCACCTCGGCCCGTCGTGTCGGCCCTGCAGGGTCCGCGTCCACCGTCCGTACCCAGGCGGCGCGTCCCCGCCTCGACTCCGCCCGCCGGCCCCCGCGCTCCGCCTCGTCGCCGCGCCGCACCACGCGCCCTGCGGAACGCCGCCTGCGGCTCGGCTCCCCGGCGAAGCGCCTCCAGGCGGCGCTGGTCGTCCTGGGCCTGGTCGCCACGCTGCTCGCCGCCCGCGCGATCGTCGTCCAGGGCCTCGACAGCGCGGCGAACGCGGCGAAGGCGGCCGCGCTCATGAGCGTGTCGCGTACGATCGTCGCCAACCGCGGCACCATCACCGACCGGTACGGCGAGGTCCTGGCCTCGAGCCAGCCGGCCGTCACCATCGTCGCCGACCCGACGCAGATCGCCACGAACGGCAAGCTCGCCTCGTCGATGACCGCCAAGGACAAGGAGAAGGCGGCCGGCGCGCCGAGCGCGATCGCGGACGTCCTCGTCTCGTACCTCGGCGGCGACCACGACGCGTACGTCGCGCAGCTCACGAAGCCCGACACCAAGTACGTCGTCATCGCGAAGAAGGTCCAGGCGTACACGTACCTCCAGATCTCGAACAAGCTCTCCGACCTCGGCTACGTCGGGCTGCACCGGGAGACCGCCGCCGTCCGCACCTACCCGAACGGGACGCTCGCCGCCAACGTCCTGGGCTTCGTCCGAGACAGCGACGACGGCGTCGGCCAGGTCGGCGCGGGCGGCCTCGAGTACGCGTACAACATGCAGCTGGCGGGGGTCGCCGGGTCCGAGATGTACGAGACGTCGCCGAACGGCAAGATCCCCACCGGCCAGAACGTGCTCGTCCCCGCGCAGGACGGCGTCACGTACACGCTCACGCTCGACGCAGGGCTCCAGTTCATGGTCGAGAGCCGGCTGCAGGAGACGGTCGACCAGGCCAGGGCGAAGTCGGGCATGGCGATCGTCATGAACGTCAAGACCGGCGAGCTCCTCGCGATGGCGAACTACCCGACGTTCGACGCGAACTCGCCGGGCACGGCGCTGGCCGCGAACCTCGGCAACCGGGCCATCACCGACGCCTATGAGCCCGGGTCGGTCGAGAAGGTGCTGACGATGGCCGCGCTGACGGACTCGGGCACCATCACGCCCGACACGAGGGTCATCGTCCCCAGCCAGGTGATGTCCGGCGGCAGGCCCATCAAGGACGCCTTCGCCCACAACACGATCAACCTCACGGCGCGCGGCATCGTGGCGAACTCCTCGAACATCGGCACGGTCCTGCTGGCCCGCCAGATGGACAAGGCGAAGCTCGTGTCGTACCTCCAGTCGTTCGGGCTCGGCTCGACGACCGGGCTCGGGCTCCCGGGCGAGGCGACCGGCTCCCTGCCGTCCACCTCGCTCGCCGACAACACCCGCGACCAGATCTCCTTCGGGCAGGGCCTCTCGGTCACGGCGATCCAGGAGGCGGCTGCCGTCGCCGGCATCGTCAACGGCGGCGTCTACAACAGCCCCACGATCATCAAGTCCGCGGTGACGCAGGACGGCAAGGCCGTGCCGGTCCCGGTGTCGACGTCGAAGCGGGTCGTCTCGCAGGAGTCCTCGGCGATGGTCCTCGACATGATGGAGGCGGTCGTCGCGAGCAAGGTCGGCGTGAACCGCTTCCCCCTCGAGGGGTACCGGACGGCGGCGAAGTCGGGCACCGCGGAGCGGATCGACCCCACCTGCAAGTGCTACAACGGCTACGTCGCCTCGTTCGTCGGCGTGGCCCCTGTCGAGGACCCCTCGCTTCTCGTGTACGTGGTCGTCGACCGGCCGCAGGGCGCGATCCAGGGCTCCCAGGTGGCCGCCCCCGCGTACAAGGACATCATGAAGGTGGCACTGCAGCGCTACGGCGTGCTGCCGAGCACGACGCCCGCCAGGGTCGAGCCGATCGAGTGGTGACCCGTCGGCGATGACAGACCTCCTGCGCCAGGTAGCGTGTCGGCCGTGACCGGCTCAGACCAGGCGCTTCCGCCCCTGCGACCGTCCCGCCCCCGAGGAGCGGACCTGGCCGAGATCGTGCCGGGAGCGCCGTCCGTCCGCGTCACCGGCGTCTCGATGTCCTCCCGGTCGGTGTGTCCCGGGGACCTGTACGTCGGACTCCCGGGAGCCACGACGCATGGCGCGCGGTACGTGCAGGACGCCGTGGAGCGAGGGGCCGTCGCCGTCGTCACCGACGAGGTCGGCGCGGCGCTGGCCGGTGACCCGGGTGTCCCCGTCGTCGTCGTCGAGGAGCCGCGCCGGAGGATCGGCGAGTGGGCGGCCGAGGTGTACGGGCGGCCCGCGGAACGCCTCCAGGCGTACGGGATCACGGGAACGAACGGCAAGACGACGACCATGTACCTGCTGGCGGCGGCCCTCACCGCAGCCGGCCGTACGGTCGCGACGATCGGGACGATCGGGGCACGCGTGGCGGGAGAGACGCTCGCCATGAGCCGGACCACCGTCACGACCCCCGAGTCGCCCGACCTGCAGGCGCTGCTCGCCCTCGTCGTCGAGCGCGGCGCGGACACCGTCGTCATGGAGGTCTCGAGCCACGCCCTCGCCATGCACCGCGTCGATGCCGTGCGGTTCGCGGTCGCCGGCTTCACGAACCTGGGCTGGGACCATCGTGACTTCCACCCCACGCAGGAGGACTACTTCGAGGCCAAGGCGCGGCTGTTCCTCCCCGGCCAGTCCGATGCGGCCGTCGTGGCGACCGACGACGCCTGGGGACGACGGCTGGCCGACAGGGTCCGCGAGGCCGGCCTGCCGCTGCTGACGACGGGCGAGCAGGGGGACGTGCGGGCTGCGGCGGTGTCGAAGCTCGGCGGAGGCTCCCAGCGGGTGGAGGTGGACCTCGGCGAGCGCCGCCTCGAGGTCGTCCTCGGCCTGCCGGGCGCCCACAACGTGCGGAACCTCCTGACCGCCGTCGGCATGCTCGAGCAGGGCGGCGTTCCGCTCGACGCGGCGGTCCCGGGGTTCGCGGACGTGACGATCCCCGGCCGCCTCGAGCGCGTGGACCTCGGCGAGGGCGCCCCTGACGTGTACGTCGACTTCGCCCACACCCCGGAGGCGGTGGCCGCGGCCCTCGCCGCGCTGAACGACCGTCGTACGGTCTGCGTGCTCGGCTGCGGAGGAGACCGCGACCACCTCAAGCGCGGACCCATGGGCGAGGTGGCGGTGACGGGCAGCGACGTGCTCGTCGTCACCGACGACAACCCCCGTACGGAGGACCCTCTCGCCATCCGGCAGGCCATCCTCGAGGGGGCTGCGCAGGCCAAGCGCGTAGCCGACCCGACGAGCCGGGCGGCCCGGTGCGAGGTCTTCGACGGCGGAGACCGGAGGAGCGCCATCAACCTCGCCCTGCGCAGCGCGCGCGAGGGGGACGTGGTCGCGGTCCTCGGCAAGGGGCACGAGCACGGTCAGGAGATGCGGGGTACCGTGACCGCGTTCAACGACGCCGACGTGGTCCGCGAGGAGTGGGCCGGGCTGCGCCGCGTCCGCCCTCACGACGAAGGAGCACCCACGTGGAGCTGACCCCCCTGGGAGCCGTCGCGCGCGCCGTCTCCGGCGAGGTCCGGGGCGGCGACGCCGACCTCACCGTCGGACCGGACGTGGTCGTCGACTCGCGCCTCGCCACGCCCGGCTCGCTGTTCGTCGCGCTGCCCGGTGAGCACGTGGACGGGCACGACTACGTCGCCGCGGCAGCCGGCGCCGGGGCGAAGGCGGCGCTCGTCAGCCGTCCCACCGGTGCACCGCTCGCCGAGGTCGTGGTCGACGACCCGCTGGCCGCGCTCGCCGACCTCGCTCGGGTCCAGGTGGCTGCGGCCCGCGCTCGCGGACTCCGTACGGTCGCCATCACCGGCTCCGCCGGAAAGACCAGCACGAAGGACCTGCTCGCCCAGGTGCTCGAGCAGGCCGGCGACACGGTCGCGCCTCGCGGCTCGTTCAACAACGAGATCGGCCTGCCGCTCACGGCGCTCGCGGTGGGTACGGACACGGGGTTCCTCGTCGCCGAGATGGGCGCGCGCGGCGGCGGCCACATCCGCACCCTCACCGACATCGTCCCGCCCGACGTGTCCGTCGTGTGCAACGTCGGTACGGCGCACCTCGGCGAGTTCGGCAGCGTCGAGGCCATCGCCGAGGCCAAGGGCGAGATCGTCGAGGCGCTCACCGACGACGGCTGGGCCGTCCTCAACGCAGACGACCATCGCGTCCTCGGCATGGCCTCGCGTACCTCGGGCCACGTGCTCCTCGTGTCCGCCGCAGGAGACCCCGGCGGTGACCACGTCCTGTGGGCGGAGGACGTCCGCCCCGACGAGAGGGAGCGGTACGGCTTCGTCCTTCGCGCCCGGGACGCGGCGCCCCAGCCCGTACAGCTCCAGGTCACCGGCAGGCACATGGTCAGCAACGCGCTGTCCGCTGCGGGCGCCGCCGTCGCCCTCGGCCTGCCGCTCGACCTCGTCGCCCGGGCGCTCTCCGACGCCGGGGCGCGGTCCCGGTGGCGGATGGAGGTCCACGACCGGCCGGACGGCGTGACGATCGTCAACGACGCGTACAACGCCAACCCCGACTCCACGCGTGCGGCCCTCGACACCGTCTCCCGCCTCGTCGACGTCAAGCGGGCTGCCGTCCCCGACGCGAAGCTCTTCGTCGTGCTCGGGGACATGCTCGAGCTCGGGGACGAGACGCGGACCGAGCACGTACGCATCGGCCGGTACGCGGCGGAGGCCGGAGCCGCCCTCGTGCTCGCGGTCGGCGCCGAGGCGCAGCACGTCGTGTCGGGCGCTGCCGCCGGGGGAGCGGACGCGCTGAGGCTCAACGACAAGTCGGAGGCGCTGGCACAACTGCAGGGCCTGCGGCCGGGCGACGTCGTCCTCGTCAAGGCCTCGCGTGGCGTCGGTCTGGAGACGGTCGCTGCCGATCTACTGGGAGCAGCATGGTAGCCATCCTCACCGCCGGGGCGATCGCGATGACGATCACCCTCTTCGGCACGCGCTTCCTCATCCGGTTCCTCTCACGCCGCGGGTTCGGGCAGTTCATCCGCGACGACGGTCCGACGGAGCACCACACGAAGCGCGGCACGCCGACGATGGGCGGCCTCATCCTCATCGCGGCGGTCCTCCTGGGCTACTTCGGGTCGCACCTCATCTTCTGGCGGCCCGTGTCGGCATCCGGCTTGCTCGCCCTCTTCCTCTTCGCAGGCCTCGGCTTCGTCGGCTTCCTCGACGACTGGACGAAGATCAGCAACGCACGCTCCCTGGGGCTCAACGCCAAGGCGAAGCTCATCCTCCAGAGCATCGTCGGCTTCGTCTTCGCGGTGCTGAGCCTCATGTTCCCCGACCATCGAGGCGTGACCCCGGCGTCGAGCGCCGTCTCGTTCCTCCGCGACATCCCCGGGCTCGCCCTCCCCGCCGCCGTCGCCGTGGTGTGGATGATGTTCATCATCGCCTCGTTCAGCAACGGGTCCAACCTCACGGACGGCCTCGACGGTCTCCTGTCCGGGGTCGCGGCGATGGTGTTCGCGGCGTACGTCATCCTCAACGTCTGGCAGTCGGGCCAGTGGTGCGGCCGCGCCTCGACGATCGGACCGCGCTGCTACGAGGTGCGCAACCCCTCGGACCTGGCGCTGTTCGCGATCGCCGTGGCCGGCGCGACGTTCGGCTTCCTGTGGTGGAACGCGAACCCCGCGAGGATCTTCATGGGCGACACGGGCTCGCTGGCCCTGGGCGGCGGCGTCGCCGCGTTGGCGATCATGTCCCGCACCGAGCTGCTGAGCGCGGTCCTCGGGGCCGTCTTCGTGCTCGAGAGCCTGTCCGTCGTCACCCAGGTCGGCTACTTCAAGGCGACTCAGGGCAAGCGGCTGTGGCGGATGGCGCCGATGCACCACCACTTCGAAGCCCTCGGCTGGGGGGAGATCACGGTCGCCGTCCGGATGTGGATCATCTGCGGCCTCACGGTCGCGCTCGGCATGGGCATCTTCTACACGGAGTGGGTGGCGACACAGTGAGGGACTGGCTCCTGCAGGCGGACGGACGGTCCCCATGGCACGAGGCGAGCGTCCTCGTCCTCGGCGCGGGCCGGTCCGGGGTCGCCGCGGCGGACGCGATGCTCTCGCGCGGCGCCTCCGTGGTGGTCGTGGAGTCCTCCACCTCGGCGTCCCTGGCCGACGCGGGCACCATGCTCGAGGTCCTGGGGGCGACGGTCCTCATGGGCGCCGGCGCGCCGGCCACGCTGCCCGACGGCATCGACCTCGTCGTCACGTCTCCGGGGGCCAGGCCCTCGTCGCCGCTCCTCGCCGACGCGAGGCGGAAGGGCGTGCCGGTCTGGGGCGACGTCGAGCTGGCCTGGCGGCTGCAGCAGCCGGACCACGTCGTCCCGTGGCTGGCGGTCACCGGCACGAACGGCAAGACGACGACCACGCAGATGCTCGAGTCGATCCTCCGAGCCGCCGGCCACGAGGCCGCGGCGGTCGGCAACATCGGCCGGCCGATCCTCGAGGCCATGGCGGACGACGTGACGTACGACGTGTACGCGGTGGAGCTGTCGAGCTTCCAGCTCCACTGGACGAGCTCGCTCGCCCTCCACTCAGCGGCGGTGCTCAACCTCGAGCAGGACCACCTCGAGTGGTACGACGACAGCGCCGACTGGTCCGAGCACGCCGACCCCATGGACGCGTACGGGGCCGACAAGGCGCGGATCTACACCGGCGTCACCCACTCCTGCGTGTACAACGTCGAGGCGCCCGCGACCGAGAGGATGGTCGAGGAGGCCGACGTGACAGAGGGCGCACGCGCCATCGGCTTCACCACGGGCATCCCGGCGGTCTCCATGCTCGGGGTGGTCGACGACCTCCTCGTCGACCGCGCCTTCATCCCACAGCGCCGCGACTCCGCGATCGAGCTCGCCAAGGTCGCCGACGTCGTCCCGTACGCGCCCCACAACATCGCGAACGCCCTTGCCGCCGCGGCTCTGGCACGGTCCTTCGGTGTCCCGCCGACGGCGGTCGCCGCGGGGCTCAAGGCCCTCACGATCGGCGGCCACCGCATCCAGACGGTCGCGACCCGCGAGGGGATCACGTGGGTGGACGACTCGAAGGCCACCAACCCCCACGCGGCCGACAGCTCCCTGCGGGCCTTCCCGCACGTGGTGTGGGTGGCCGGCGGGCAGGCCAAGAACACGTCCTTCGACGACCTCGTGTCCCGTCACAAGGACCGGCTGCGGGGCGTCGTGCTGCTCGGCGTCGACCGGGAGCACATCCGGGAGGCGCTCGTCCGACACGCCCCCGAGGTCCCGGTGATCGTCGTGGACAGCGTTGACGATAGGGCGATGAACGAGGTGGTACGCGCGGCGCGGAGCCTGGCACAGCCGGGCGACACCGTCCTGCTCGCACCCGGCTGCGCCTCGAAGGACATGTACACGGGGTACGACGCGAGGGGCGACGCGTTCGCCGCCGCCGTCAAGAACCTCCCCGCCGGGACGGGCTGAGGTACCGGCATGGCAGTCCTCTCTTCCCCCAGGACGGTCCGTACCTCGAGCGCTCACGCCAAGGGCCTGCTGCGGCACGCCCTCGACACCCCGCTCGCCAGCCTCTACCTGGTCCTCACCACCACCGGCCTCCTGACCGGCCTCGGTGTCCTCATGGTGCTCTCCGCGTCGAGCGTGTACGCCGAGGTGAACTACGGCGACCCGTACTACTTCGCCAAGCGCCAGATCATGTTCCTCGCGATCGGGATCGGCGTCGCCTGGCTGCTGAGCAGGTCGTCGCCGCGCCTCCTCCGAAGCCTGGCCTGGCCGGCCCTCCTCGTCACGCTCGTGCTGCTCATGCTGACGTTCACGCCTCTCGGCGTCACCGTGAACGGCAACCGCAACTGGGTGCAGTTCGGCTCGTCGTGGACGCGCCTGCAGCCCTCGGAGTTCGCGAAGCTCGCGCTGCTGCTCTGGGGCGGTGACCAGCTGACCCGCAAGGACAAGCTCCTCGACCGCACCAAGGAGATCGTCCCGTACCTGCTGTTCACCAGCCTCGTCATCGGCCTCGTGGTCCTGCAGGGCGACCTCGGGACGTCGATGGTCCTCGTCGCGATGGTCGGGTTCGTCCTCTTCGCCGCGGGCGTCCCGCTCCGTCTCCTCGGTGCCGTCGTGGCGCTGGCCGGCACGGTCGTGCTGGGGCTCGTCCTCGCCTCCCCGAACCGGATGCGCCGCGTGTTCGGGTTCCTCAACCCGAACGCCGACTCCGAAGGCGTCAACGCCCAGTCCCTGCGCGCCATGTACGCGCTGGCGTCCGGCGGGTGGTGGGGCGTCGGCCTCGGGCAGTCGAAGCAGAAGTGGGGCATGCTCGTCGAGGCCCACAACGACTTCATCTTCGCGGTGATCGGCGAGGAGCTCGGCCTGGTCGGCGTCGTCGCGGTGATCCTGCTCTTCGCGGTCCTCGTCTATTCGGCCTTCCGCATCGCGAGCCGCTCCGACTCGGTGATGTGCCGCCACGTCGCGACCGGGGTGGGTGCCTGGATGATGTTCCAGTCGGCGCTGAACATGGGCGTCGTGCTGAGGCTCCTGCCCGTGCTGGGCGTTCCGCTGCCGTTCCTCTCGTACGGCGGCTCGAGCCTCATCGCGAACGTCGCGGCGATGGGGCTGCTCATCGCGTGCGCCCGTCAGGAGCCCGCGGCGCGCAAGGCCCTCGCGCGCCGGCACACCGCGGCGAAGGCGCGGGTCACCGCCGTCGTGGACAGACGGGGCTAGGGGTCTGCCGTGGTCAGCGTCGTGCTCGCCGGTGGCGGTACCGCCGGTCACATCTCGCCCATGGTGGCGACGGCCGAGGCGCTCCGTGCCGCCGACCCCACGGTGACCCTCACCTGCGTGGGCACCCCGAAGGGGATCGAGTCCCGGGTCGTGCCGGAAGCAGGTCTCGACCTGGCGTTCGTCCCCGCGGTGCCCTTCCCTCGAGCGCTGAACCTCGACCTCCTCACGATGCCGGGCCGCCTCACGGGCGCGGTCGTGGCGGCACGGCGCATCCTCTCGAAGCACAAGGCGGGCGTCGTCGTCGGCTTCGGCGGGTACGCCTCGCTGCCGGTCTACCTCGCTGCCCGGACCATGCGGATCCCTGTCGTCGTCCATGAGCAGAACCCCCTGCCGGGCCTCGCGAACCGCCTCGCCGCGCGGTTCGCCGACCGCGTGTGCGTGTCGTTCCCGAGCACCCCGCTGCCACGGCCCGAGTACGTCGGGCTGCCGGTCCGCGCCGCGATCTCCGGCCTCGACCGTACGGGGCAGCGCGAGTCGGCGCGCCGGGAGCTGGGCCTTCCCAGCGCAGGTCCGGTCCTGCTCGTCAGCGGCGGCTCCCAGGGGGCGGCGAGCATCAACCGAGCCCTCGACGGTGCCCTCACGGCCCTCCTCGACAAGGGCGTGTCCGTCCTCCACGTGCTCGGTCCCAAGAACATGACGCCGTCGACCATCGGCCGTACGGATGTCGGCACCGGGGCCGTGTACGTGCCGGTCGCCTACGTCGACCGCATGGAACGGGCGTACGCCGCGGCGGACCTCATGGTCGGGCGCTCGGGCGCCGGGACGGTCGTCGAGACGGCGGTCGTGGGGCTGCCCGGGATCTTCGTCCCGCTGCCGCACGGCAACGGGGAGCAGGCCCGGAACGCGACGACCCTCGTCGAGGCGGGCGGTTGCATCCTCGTCGCCGACCGCGAGCTCACGGCCGACCGGCTGCGTGACGAGGTGCTGCGCATCATCCTCGACCCGCAGGTGCTCGCCCGGATGGGCGCTGTCGGACAGGGCATCATGCCCCGGAACGCAGCCACCGAGGTCGCGGCGATCGTGCTCGAGGAGGCCCGGCGATGACGTTGCTCGACCCGATCCCCGTCCTGCCCGCCGACGACGTGGGCCCTGTGCACTTCATCGCCATCGGCGGTGCCGGGATGAGTGGCATCGCCCAGCTGTACGCGGAGCGGGGGATCGAGGTCACGGGCTCGGACCAGGCCGACAGTGCCGCGCTCCGGCGGCTCGCGGCGGCCGGCATCCGCACGTACGTGGGACACCGGTCCGAGCAGATCGGGAACGCTCGCACCGTCGTGGTCTCCAGCGCGGTGAAGCCGTCCAACCCGGAGCTGGCCGCGGCCCGTGAGAAGGGCCTTCTCGTGTGGCACCGGAGCGCCGCACTGGCCGCGCTCATGCTCGGGCGCACGGCCATCTCGGTGAGCGGGACCCACGGGAAGACGACGACGTCGGCGATGACCGCGACCATGCTGGCTGCGGCGGGGGCCGACCCGTCGTACGTGGTCGGCTCCCCGTTGCAGGACTCCGGCTCGAGCGCCCACCTGGGGGCAGGGTCGACGTTCGTGGTCGAGGCCGACGAGTCCGACGGCAGCTTCCGGCAGTACCCGACAGTCGTCGCGGTCGTGACGAACATCGAGGCCGACCACCTCGACAACTGGCTGACGCCGGAGGCGTACGCGGCCGGGTTCGTCCAGTTCTGCACGTCGCGAACGGTCCGCCGCGTCGTCCTCGACATCGACGACCCGGGGTGCCGACGGCTGTACGAGACGCTGCAGACACGGTCCGTCCCGGTCACGACTGTGGGCGAGGGCGACGACGCCGACATC
>DASSQF010000230.1:0-2356 GCA_035702685.1 Propionibacteriaceae bacterium | reverse complement strand
GGGGCGCGTCGGGGTGGTCAGGACCGTGAGAGCCAGATCGTACCGGCCCGCCGCGGACAGCACGTCGAGGAGGTGTCGCACGCCGACCGCGCCGCAGTCGAGGTGACCGCCGGTACGGTGCTCCAGGTCGTCGACGAGGCTGCTCCGCACCGACCCGATGTGCTCCTCCGGCACGATCCCGAACGCGAGCGGGAGGATGTTGAGGCTCTGCCGGTAGGACAGGCCGCGGATCCCGTACGCGCCCTGCGCCGGCTCGAAGTACGTGTCGTGATACGCCTTCGCGCAGGCCGCAGCAGCGCCGACGTACGTCCCGGCCGGCTGCTCGATCGCGGCCAGGACGGCCGCCGTGTGCTGCAGCACGGTGACAGCCATGAGGGTGCCGATGGGGGCCATTCCCTCGGGCCCGACGCGGTATCCGGGAGCCAGCCAGTCGCCCCAGCTCCGCTCGCGCCACAGCCCGGCGTCGAGACGGCCGGCGATGTCGTCCGCGAACCGCCGGATCATGGGTGCGTACCGCTCGAGGATCGCCGGGTCGCCGTACTCCTGGTAGAGGTACCAGGGGATGAGGACGGCGGAGGCCGACCAGGCTGGGTCGGATGCTCTCCCCCAGCCCGGCGTCGGGATGATCTGCGGGACGGCGCCGTCGTCCGACTGTGCGTCGACGTGGTCGTCCATCCACTTCATGAACGACGCGCGCAGATCGGCGTGGTGCAGGAGGGCCTCCGTGGCGAGGTGCGCGTCGGCGGTCCAGCCGTTCTTCTCGTAGATCGGCGTGTCCGTGGGGATGCCGTGGAGGTTGTTGCGGAACGTCCGAGCGAGCGCGCCGTCGATCCACTCGACGACGGGGTTGCTGCACGCGAAGTCGCCGGTCACGTCGAGTGGCGTGTAGACCGGCACCGCCCGGACCTGCTCGACCTGGACGTCACCCTCGGTCCTCACCTGGACCCACCGGAAGCCGCGGTACCCGAACTGCGGCTCCCACTCGAGGTCCTTCACGACCCGGTCCAGGCGGAGCGTGTCGACCTGCGCCGCGCCGGCCGCCAGCCGGTTCTCGCAGAGCACCGTCCCGTCCTCGTGCAGCTGCTCTCCGCTCACCACCTCCACGAATGCGGCCGGCCCGCCCGTGACGACGCAGTGGATGCGGCCCGTCATCACCTGCCCCATGTCGAACACGCGCGTGTGCGCGTCGATGGAGCGGACCGTCACGGCAGGGACGGACGCGAGGCGCCGGACAGGCGCGTGCTGCGCGGCGCGCAGCCTGCCCCTCGGAGCAGCCACGACCAGAGCCGGGCTCCAGGCAGAGGGCTCGGCGCCCACGGTCCAGGCCTCACCCTGGAAGAACTTCTCGACGACCGGACCCGGCGCGGCCTCCCACCCGGGCCCGGAGACGACGTCAGCAGTGGTGGCGTCGGCGTACTCCAGCGCCAGCCGGACGACCGTCGACGGTTCGCGATGCCATCCAGCGACGTTCCATCCCCAGACGTCTCCGCCGCGGGCGCTGTACCGGTCCCGGCCCGCCTCCACGACGACCTCGTTCGCGCCGGGACGCAGGAGGTGGGAGACGTCGTACGAGCGGTACAGGACGGTCTTGTCGTAGTCGGTGACCGGCAGGTCGACGTCCTCCTCGCTGACCCGGCGGCCGTTGAGCCGCACGAAGCCGCAGCCGAGGACGGATGCGTGGAGGCGGGCGGACCGGAGCTCAGGGCCGACGGTGAAGGACGTCCGGAACACGGGGTTCGGCGCCGGCTCGGTGTCCACGGCGATGAGGCGCGTCCCCGGGACCGGGCTGCCGTCGATCGTCGCCTCCCCGACGACCGGGAGCGGGGAGACACCGTCGTCCGGCTGCGTCGAGGCCTGGTCGGAGGTGTGCCAGCCGATCGTCCCCCGCTCCGGACGAAGGACGAGGCGGTACGTTCCCGGGGGCGCGGCCGGCGTCACGTCGACGAACTGTCCGAACCAGTCCCAGACGATCTGCGGCCCCTCGACGAGACGCTGCGCCACCGTACGGCCGTCGTCCGACTCCACGGTGAGCGTGAACCGTACGTCCTCCTCGAACGGGGCGTCGCTCAACGGTCCGGCGATGTCCGCACCGACCGACCGGATCTGCCCGTCGACCGTGAAGGACTGCGTGATCTCCCCTCCCGGAGGCGCCCAGTCGATCCGGTCCCTGCGTGTCTCCCGGCTGATGCGCTGCGACGCGGGCACCGCTCGGGAGATCCACTGGGCGTCCCCGAAGGGATGGTCGGTCATGTGCGTGCTCCTGGTGGTCGAGGTGGACCGTACGACCGACCGACGGTGTAGGCCCGGGACACGACCAGGCTAGTGAGGCCCGAGGCGAGCACCGAGAGTTGCTGGT
>DASSQF010000229.1:0-2714 GCA_035702685.1 Propionibacteriaceae bacterium | reverse complement strand
AACCTTGGCTGGACCGCACACGGCATCCGCATCGGCCAGCCGCCTCAGATCCTGGCGAGCGCCCTGTCACTCGTGGCGACCGTCCCGATCCTCGCGATCCTGTCCCTCGAGCTCGGTCGCCGGACCGTCGTGTCGTTCCTGCCCGGGCTCGCACTCGCGCTCGCGATGATCGGCGTCGACCAGTTCCTCGGCTCCGCCGCGTACGGAATGTTCGCGATCCTCCCCGGGGTCATCGCCATAGGAGGACAGAGCGTCGAGCTCGTACGCGCCCCGCACGTACGGGGCATCTCGACCCCGTCGCTGCTGCTGGGCGCGTTGAACCAGACGCTCTGGGCGATCTGGGCTGTGCTCCTTCAGGACTCCGGGTCGCTCATCGCGATCCTCGCGACCAGCGCCCTCGTCGTGTTCAACCTCGTCTGGTACGCCCTGCGACGCCTCGGGCTGAGGGCCTTCTTCGTACGGCCGGCGCCGGCCCCAACCGGACCCGGGACCGCCGGGCTGCCGGTCGGAGCCCGAGCCTGAGGCTGCGGGGTATCGGTCGGCGACGCCACAGGCAGTAGATGCCTGTCGGGACGAGCGCCTCCATTGCAGCCAGGCCCCGCCGCCGCAGGCGGTAGGTGCCTGTCGGGGACGAGCGCCTCCACGGCAGCCGGGCCCTGACGCCGCAGGCGGTGGTTGCCTGTCGCGACGAGCGCCTCCACCGCAGCCAGGGCGCGCTCGCGCCGGGGCCCCTCAGGCTCCCGGCGCGAGCAGTGCCGTCAGCTGCAGCCGGACGTCGAGCCGCAGCCCTCGCAGGCGTAGCAGCTGCCGGCCGGGCGCATCTTCGTGCCGCAGGTGAGGCACAGCGGGGCGTCGACCGCGTGGCCGAACTTCTGCTCGAGCACCTCCGCGCTCGTGTGCGGAGCGGCCTCGACGAGGGCCGGCTGGCGGGCACCGCCGCCGTCCACGCGGACGTTGTCACCGTCGTCGTTGCGCAGCGTCTCCGACTCGAGGAGCTGCGCCTCGTCCTCCTCCGACATGTACGAGCCCGTCTCCACGTACCGCGCCCTCTCGGCCGCGGTGTAGATGCCGAGCTCGGTCCTCTCGTCGTACGGCAGGTAGTCGAGCGCCAGGCGCCGGAAGATGTAGTCCATGATCGACTGCGCGATCCGCACGTCCGGGTCGTCGGTCATGCCGGCCGGCTCGAACTTGAGGTTCGTGAACTTCTGGACGTACTGCTCCAGCGGGACGCCGTACTGCAGGGCGATCGAGATCGCGATGGAGAAGGCGTCCATGACGCCGGCGAGCGTCGAGCCCTGCTTCCCGAGCTTGAGGAAGACCTCACCGAGACGGCCGTCCTCGTACTGCGACGCCGTCATGTACCCCTCGGCACCGCCGACGGAGAAGGAGGTCGTCTGGCTGCGGCGGGACTTGGGCAGTCGGGTGCGGCGCGGCTTGTACTCGATGCGCACCTCGGGCGCCGGCGTCGCGGCAGCCTCGGGCTCAGCCTTCTTCTTGCCGTCGCTGAGCGGCTGGCCGACCTTGCAGTTGTCGCGGTAGACCGCGAGCGCCTTGAGGCCGAGCTTCCAGCCCTGCATGTACACGTCCTCGATGTCGGCGACCGTCGCCGACTCGGGCAGGTTCACCGTCTTGGAGATCGCACCGGACAGGAACGGCTGCACGGCCGCCATCATCCGCACGTGGCCCATGGGCTTGATCGCGCGCTCGCCCATCGCGCAGTCGAAGACCGAGTAGTCGGACTCCTTGAGACCGGGCGCGCCCACGACGTGGCCGTGCTCGGCGATGTACTCGACGACCGCCTCCGAGGTCTCGTCCGTGTAGCCGAGGTTCTCGAGCGCCCGGCGGACCGTGTTGTTGACGATCTGCATGGAGCCGCCGCCGACGAGCTTCTTGAACTTGACGAGCGAGAAGTCGGGCTCGATGCCCGTCGTGTCGCAGTCCATCATGAAGCCGATCGTGCCGGTCGGGGCGAGCAGCGACGCCTGGGCGTTGCGGAAGCCGTTCTTGGCGCCGAGGGAGACCACCTGGCTCCACTCGCGGGTGGCGACCTTGTGGATGGCCGCGTCGATCCCGGTGCTCGTCGTCCGCAGCTCGTCGTTCGCCGCCTGGTGCTTGCGCATCACGCGCTGGTGGGCGTCGGCGTTGCGGGCGTACCCGTTGTACGTGCCGACGACGTCGGCCAGCTCCGCCGAGCGCCGGTAGGCGGCACCGGTCATGAGCGACGTGATCGAGGCGGCGACAGAGCGGCCTGCCTCCGAGTCGTACCCCAGACCGATCGCCATGAGCAGCGCCCCGAGGTTCGCGTAGCCGATGCCGAGCTGACGGAAGTCCTTCGTCGTCTGGGTGATCTTCTCCGTCGGGAAGTCGGCGAACGTGATGGAGATGTCCATCGCCGTGATGATGAGCTCGACCGCCTTGACGAACTTCTCCGTGTCGAAGGTGTCGTCGTCGCGCAGGAACTTCATGAGGTTGAGCGACGCCAGGTTGCACGAGCTGTTGTCGAGGCTCATGTACTCCGAGCAGGGGTTCGACGCCGTGATCCGGCCGGACTCCGGGTTGGTGTGCCAGGCGTTGATCGTGTCGTCGTACTGGATGCCCGGGTCGGCACACTCCCACGCCGCCTGGGCGACCTTGTGGAAGAGGTCGCGGGCGTCGATCGTCTCCATGACGCGACCGTCCATCCGCGCCCGCAGCCCGAAGGTGCCGCCGTCCTC
>DASSQF010000228.1:0-2359 GCA_035702685.1 Propionibacteriaceae bacterium | reverse complement strand
CTCGAAGCTGCCGAAGCCGATCGCGCCGACCGCCCGCCCGCTGGCCGTCTGACGACAGGCGTCGGAGGCGCCGCATCGGTTCGGGCGGTGACCTCCGGGCGCCGGCGGGTCCGCTCGCGGTCTGACGCCGGCGCCGGCCGGCCTCGGTAGGCTGCCGGCTGTGGCTGAGTCGGTTCTCGCCTGGCCGGTCACGCGTTTCGACGCGGACCTGGCGCTGCGCTGGGGGGTGCGGCCGGACGTGCGCGCGGACTTCCCGACCGCCGAGGTCGTACAGGCGGCGTGCGACGAGCTGGGCTGGCCGCTGGTGAGCACGACGATCTCGTACGCCTTCGGCCGCCGCTCGTACAGCACCTGGGTCGGTACCGTCCTGCCCTTCGGGGCGTCGGGCATCGGCGCGACGACCGTCGCGCTGGCGGAGACGAGCTACCGGTTCGAGCTGGGCTCCTTGGCCGCCGTGCTCTCCCTGACACGAGTCGTCGCGGCCACCTGCGGGCCGCAGGTGCTGGCGTTCACGAGCGGTGGCGCGCACGTCGTGGTCGGTGGGGGAGAGGCTCTCGCGGACGTCAAGGCGGCCTTCGCCACCGCCCGTGAGTCGGCCCTCGCGGGTGGTCAGGGCTGAGCTGGGAGCGAGGACGACCACGACGCGGAGCGTCGCCGCGACCCTGTCGCACGGCCGGGCTATGGTGATCCCCCTGGGGCTGGAGATGGCCCCGAGTCGTCGACTTCCCCCGACGGCGTGCCGCGGTGGCGGTGTGCGTCCGTACGTGCACGTGGAGGAGGAGTCGTGAGCCCGGACTTCGTCCATCTGCACGTCCACACCGAGTACTCGATGCTGGACGGCGCGGCCAAGATGGGCCCGCTGTTCGCGGAGGCCGCCCGCCAGGGCATGCCTGCCGTCGCGATGAGCGACCACGGCAACATGTTCGGCGCGTACGAGTTCTACAAGACCGCCAAGGACCACCCCGTTCGGCCGATCATCGGCATCGAGGCGTACGTCGCGCCGTCGACCCGGTTCAGCCGGGTCCCCGAGTTCTGGTCGACCGGCAAGCGCGAGGTCGCGGACCTCGACGCCGAAGGCACCAAGGACGTCTCGGGCGGTGGCCGCTACACGCACATGACGATGTGGGCGCAGGACGCCGACGGCCTCCGTAACCTGTTCCGTCTCTCGAGCCTGGCGAGCTTCGAGGGCTACTACATGAAGCCCCGCATGGACCGCGAGCTGCTCGCCCAGTACGGCAAGGGCATCATCGCGACGACCGGCTGCCCCTCGGGCGAGGTGCAGACGCGTCTTCGGCTCGGCCAGTACGACGAGGCGCTCGCGGCGGCCGCGACGTACCGGGACATCTTCGGGGCCGAGAACTACTACGTCGAGCTCATGGACCACGGCGTGCCCATCGAGAAGATGGTCCGCGACGACCTGCTCCGGATCGCCAAGGCCCTCCACATCCCGCTGCTCGCCACCAACGACTCCCACTACGTCACCGCCGACCAGGCGGACGCCCACGACAACCTCCTGTGCATCGGCGTGGGACGCAACAAGGACGACGCCAACCGGTTCCGGTTCAACGGCGACGGCTACTACCTGCGGACGGCCGAGGAGATGCGGAACCTGTTCCGCGACCTGCCGGAGGCGTGCGACAACACGCTCGCCGTCGCGGAGCGGATCGGGGACTACTCGGACGTGTTCCGCCACGTCGACCGGATGCCGCAGTTCGACGTGCCGCCCGGCGAGACGCAGTCCTCGTGGCTGCGCAAGGAGATCGAGGCCGGGATACAGCTCCGGTTCGGCGACAACCCGCCGTCGGACCTCCGGGAGCGCGTCGAGCTCGAGATGAGCGTCATCGAGCCGATGGGCTACTCGTCGTACTTCCTCATCGTCGCCGACATCTGCCGGTACGCCCGCGAGAACGGCGTACCTGTGGGTCCCGGTCGAGGCTCGGCGGCAGGCTCGATGGTCTCGTACCTGACCCAGATCATCGAGGTCAACCCCATGCAGCACGGGCTGCTGTTCGAGCGGTTCCTCAACCCCGAGCGCATCTCGCCCCCCGACATCGACCTCGACTTCGACGACCGCCAGCGCGACAAGATCATCAGCTACGTGACCCGCAAGTACGGCGAGGCGTACACGAGCCAGGTGAACACGTTCGGCACGATCAAGGCCAAGGCCGCCGTCAAGGACGCGAGCCGCATCCTCGGCTACCCCTTCGCGTTGGGCGAGCGCATCACGAAGGCCATGCCGCCGGCCGTGATGGGCAAGGACGTGCCGCTCAACGACCTGTTCAACCCGAGCCACAAGCGCTACGCGGAGGGCGGCGAGTTCAGGGCCCTGTACGAGACCGACCCGGACGTCCGCAACGTC
>DASSQF010000227.1:0-3843 GCA_035702685.1 Propionibacteriaceae bacterium | reverse complement strand
CCACGCCGGAGTCCCCGGTCGCGTCGATCGTCGACGGGTCGAAGTCCTCCGACGGCGCCGGCCGGGGCAGCGGCGACTCGAGGTAGGCCGCGGCGGCCGAGCCGACGAGGCCGTGCGTCTTGCGGTACCACACCGGGTCGAAGTACGGGTTGGGCCGACGGCCCTCCCTGTCCCCCGTCTGCTGGTAGTGCGCCAGCGGGTTGACGCCCGCGGCCCACACGTCGGGGTTGTGGCTGAGGTAGAAGCTCGTGTCGAAGAACGGGTGCGGCGAGCGGCCCTCGACCCCGCCGACGGTGACGAAGTGCTCCGCCTGCTGGAGCCGGTTCAGACCCGCGAGGTCCGGGTTCTTGGCCGCGTACCACTCCGGGTCGAACAGGGGGCTGGGGCTGCGCCCCGCGGAGGCGCCCGTCTTGACGTAGTCGAGCAGGAGGTCCTTGCGGTCGCCGCTGATGCCGTACGTGCGTCCGTACCAGGCGTCGTCGAAGATCGCCTGCACGGGGCTGCTCGTGGGCTCGACGCGCCGGCGGAGGCGAGCCGCCGTGTCGCGCACCTTGCCGTACGCGCCCCGCGTGAAACCGGCCGGGACGGCGTCCGCGACGCGGGCCACGATCCCCAGCCGGGACAGCGTGGCACGCGCGGCGGTGAGCCGCTCGCGGACGAAGTGGAGCTCCGCGGTGCGGCGGCGAGCCTCCTCGCGCGCGTCCGCGAGCTCGCGCTCGACCTCGGACAGGCGCCGCTGCACCGCCGCCACGCTGGGGCCCTCCATGGACCAGGGCGTCGGGACGGCCGCTCCCAGGCGGGCGTACGCCGCCCGCACCAGCCCTGCCAGCTCGCCGTCGGCCTGCAGCTCGACGAGGGCGCGGACCTTGGACGGCACGTTCGGCCCGACCGCGACGACGCCGAGGCCGTTGCAGTGGGTGAAGCCGAAAGTCGAGTACTTCTGCTTGAGCTCGTCCCAATAGCGATGGACGCCGAAGTCCCGCTCGTGGACGACGATGTCGTGCAGGATCATGACGCCCCGGTCGGACAGGGCCGACAGGTACGTCTCGACGTCCTCCTTGACGTCGTCGTAGAAGTGGCGGCCGTCCACGTGGACGAGGTCCACCGTCCCGTCGGGGAACTGGGACCGCGCCTCGGCGAACGTCGCGCGCACGAGGTGGGCCCGGTCGGCGTAGTCACGCGCGACGACGGCCTGGACCGACGCGTACACGCTGTCGTCGTACTCACCGGAGTGGACGTCTCCCTGCCAGGTGTCGACCGCGTACAGCTGCGTGTCGAGCCCCAGCGCCTTCGCGGCCTGGCAGAACGCGAAGAAGGAGTAGCCGTTGTGGGTGCCGAGCTCGACGACGGATGACGGCCTGAGGGCATCCATGAGCCAGAAGGCGAACGGTGCGTGCTCCGCCCAGGCTGTGAGGCAGAGCTCCTCGACAGGCCAGAACGACGCCTCCGACAGGAAGTCGCTGAGACTGGGCTTCGGCATGTGGTCCCTCCAGGGAAACGGGCTGAGGGATAGCGTAGCGAGCAGGGAGCCCGGCGCCTCCCCTGGGAACCGGCCCGCTCATGCGCGTCGAGACCCCGTTCGTCGCCGGCTGCGGATCCTGCCCCCACCGCCTCCCCCTGGGCTCAACCTCAGGTGAAGGGTGCAGCGCCTTTTCGAGGAGTCGCGCACGCCAGGAATACGCTGCCCGCGACCGCGCTGAGCAGGCCTGTGCCTGCACCGAGCCGAAGGGACAGCCGTGCAGACCCTCACACGAGCACTCCTCCGAGTCGTGCGGACGCCCTGGCGGTCTGCCCGACTGGCGCTGGTTCTCGCCCTCGCGGCGATCCTCTCGGTCGGTACGGTCGTCCTCGCGCCGACAAGGGCGTATGCCGCCGTGCCCGAGGTCCGTACCGCCCTGCACTCCGGCGTGGACGACTCCGGCCCCTTCGTTGTCTACGGCTCCGCTGTGGCCTTCGGCACCCACCGCTCGACGAACACCGGTGCGTCCTGGCTCACGGACGTGATGATCCCGAGCGACGTCACGTGGGAGACGACCAGCGGCGGGTCCCTCATCGGCTGGAAGATGCTGGGGGCCTCGTACGTGGCGGTCGTGTTCTCGATCAGCGCGGGAACCCAGACCACCTATGCCCTGCCCGGCCAACCCCTCAGCATGACCTCCTCCTGGAGCCTGTCGGCGAACGGCACGGCGTACAACTTCGTGGCCGGAGGCTCGGCCGTCGGCATCGCCACGCCTCCTGGCAGCGGCGTCTCCACGGTCTCCGCCCGGCTCACCCCGTCCGGTGGCGTGCTGTGGAGCGGGAAGACCGGGACGGGCCAGTCCGCGTACGCCTTCGCCGCGAGCCCCACGTCGTACCCGTCGGCGTGGGTGAGCGTCGACGGTGCCGAGTCCGTCGCGACGCCCGACCAGCTCATCTACGTGAGGTGGTCGAGCGAGCAGTACCAGATCTGCTCCCGCTGGCTGTCCGACCTCGCCGGCTCCGAGTCGTGCGCCTCGCCCGTGACGGGCACGTACGACACCGTCTACAGCCAGTACGCCAACTTCGGGATGTGGACCCTGGTGACGGTCTGGACCGCACAGGGCGCGACGGGGCAGTACACGACGTACATCTGGAACGGCACCGCGCGCACGTCGACGAAGGTCGCGACGGCACCCGGCACGTACATCGACATGCCGTCCGCCGCCGGCGGCGACCAGTACGGGGACACGCCGTACGCCCTCGTCCGCGACGGGGACACCGTCCCGACGATCCACCGGGTCATGGCCGACGGCAGCGTGATCGCGGGCTTCCCGCTCCCGCCCACGGCCGCGGCCTCGGTCGGCTACCTCGCCGTCGCTCCGGACCGCATGGTGGGCGCGGACACGCGCGACGCGGCCCTCGACCTCCAGACGTGGACCCGGTCCGTGTCGGGGTCCGGCTTCGGCGGCGAGACGATGCTGCCGGTCCGCTCGTCGGGCCTCAAGGCCTCCGCCGCCCGTACGGTCGTGAGCGGTCCGGCCGGACTGAGCGTGTTCGACCGCGCCACCACCGCGAAGACGACCACGGCGGACGCCCGCCTGAGCCAGCTGAGCGGTCCGTACATCTCACGCATCGGCTGGGACGCGGTCGCAGGTACGGCCCAGAGCGAGATCTCGACGGTCGCGGGCGCGGACGCGGGCACGTTCCTCGGCGCGTCCGGCGCATTGTTCGGCTCCGAGTTCGTCACCTGGGCACCTGACCCCGCACAGCCGACCGCGGCGCGCGTGGTGACCAACGACCTCACGGGACGCTCGGCGGCCAAGACGGTGACGCTCGCGGCGGGAACCGCGAGCTGCCAGGGCGGACGGGTGTGGAGCAGCATGCTCTTCCTCAACTGCGAGGGCACGAAGCTCCAGGTCTTCAACCTGGCCAACGGCTCCCTCGTCAACACCCTGGCCGCACCCCAGGGGCAGTTCGTGAACCTCACCGACGTCGGCGACGGGTACGGGATCATCACGTTCAACAACGCCGACTACAGCTTGTGGAACGTCACCCAGGGCACCCTCACGCCCCTGACCGACTGCACGTACGACGCAACCTCCGACGGGGTCGGCCACGTCGGCTGCTCGTCGTCGACCCAGCTGATCTGGCGTGACTTCTCGTCGGTTGCTACCGGCGCGCCCCGCCTGCTCGGCACGACGGCGAGCAGCACGGTCGACTTCTCGAACGGTGCCACGTGGAGCCTCGGCCTCGACACGACCAAGCCCTTGGCTGCCGGCACGGTGACGATCGCCAAGTACGACGGGTCAGGGAACCAGGGCACGGTCGTCAGGACCTTGCCGACCCCGGCCTCGAGTGACGGCTCTCTGCGCGAGATCACGTGGG
>DASSQF010000226.1:0-3150 GCA_035702685.1 Propionibacteriaceae bacterium | reverse complement strand
GGCCTACGTGGCCTCGAGGTCGAACGGCGTGCCGAGTGCTCCGGCGCCGACGAGCTCGCCGCTGCTGGAGTCGTTGAGCACGCCCACGAGCTCGGTCCCTGCGGCGGTGATGCCCGCCGCCGCGGCGGAGAGCTCCTTGCTCGTGTCGCTCAGCGAGGACTTGGTGTCCGCCAGCGTCTCCCGGAACGCCGAGATCTCCTCGGTGTCCAGCAGGTGCTTGCTGAGGAACGTCTTGGGGTTGAGGTCCGCGAGGCTCAGGTCGGCGAACCCCGGGCCGAGCTCGCTGGCGAGCTGGTCCTTCGCGCCGCTGGCGATGTTCATGAGGTACTTGTAGATGCGCGCCGCCTTGCGCGCGAAACCCGGGATCTTCTCAGGCCCGAACATGAGCACGGCGAGAAGCACGAGCATGATGATTTCAGGTGCGCCCAGATCCACGGAGAGACAATAGCCCGCGCGCGGTAAGGGGACGTACCAGGACCGGGACTCCCTACAGCCCGGCGGCGTCGAGCAGCTCGACGAACGTCGCCGTCTGCGCCTGAGAGGCGTCGAGGAGCGGGGGCCGGACGCTTCCGGCGCTCCGGCCGCGCGCCGCCAGGCCGGCCTTCACGAGCATGACGCCCTGGGTCGCGAAGACGCCCTGGTACACGGGCAGCAGCGCCCGGTACTGCTCCAGGGCGCCGTCGGCGTCGCCCGACAGCCACGCCGCGATGACGTCGGCCGTGCGCGCGCCCGAGAAGTGCGTCGAGGTCCCGACCACGCCGGTAGCGCCGACCGCCAACAGGGGCAGCAGCATCGCGTCGTCACCGGCATAGAAGGCGAGGTCTGACCGCGCCATGACGATCGCGGACTGTACGGGCAGGCCCTTCGCGTCCTTGACGGCGACGATCCGCGGGTGCTCGGCGACGGTGAGGAGGGTGTCCGTCTCGATGGGCACGCCCGCACGATGCGGGATGTCGTAGAGGATGATCGGCAGGTCGGTGGCGTCCGCGACGGCCAGGAAGTGTGCGGCGATGGCGTCCTGCGGCGGGCGCGAGTAGTACGGCGTCACGACGAGCAGCCCGTGCGCCCCGGCCTCGGTGGCCTGGCGCGCCAGGTGGATCGTGTGGGCGGTGTCGAACGTGCCGACACCCGCGATGACCTGGGCCCTGTCCCCCACCGCCTCGACGACGGCCCGGACCAGCCTCGCCTTCTCGGCGTCGGTCGTCGTCGGCGACTCGCCGGTCGTTCCGTTGATGACGAGCGCGTCGTTCTTCTGCTCGTCGACGAGGTAGGTGGCGAGCGACGCGGCGGCGTCCAGGTCGAGCGAGCCGTCGGCGGCGAAGGGGGTCACCATCGCCGTCACGAGGCGCCCGAAGGGTGTCGACGCCACCGTCACGACTCCTTGATCACGATGAGCGGGTCGCCCTCGGTGACGACGTCTCCGGGAGCCACGACGATCTCGACGACCGTGCCGGTCACGTCAGCGAGCACAGGGATCTCCATCTTCATCGACTCGAGCAGGACCACGGGGTCCAGCGGGCCGACGGCATCTCCCACCGCGACGTCCACCGACAACACATTCGCGACGATCTCGGCGCTGACCGTGTGACTCATGGGGCTCATCGTAGGGCCCATTCCACTAGGGTGGCCTCGTGAGTCCCACAGCCGCCGCGATCTCCGGCAAGCACGCCCCCAAGCCCGCCGCCTGGGCCCACACCGAGGACTACGTCCCCGAGTCGCCCGCCGGAATGGCCGCACGCGCGGCCTCGACCGACCTCGGTCTCGTACCGCCGAGCCGGGGCGCAGCCCAGGCCCTGACCTTCCTCGCGCGTGTGCTCGGCGCGAAGGCGGTCGTCGAGATCGGCACCGGCGCGGGCGTCGCCTCGTTGGCACTCCTGCAGGGCATGCACCCGGACGGCATCCTCACGACGATCGACGCTGAGGCTGAGTACCAGAACGTCGCCCGTCGCATCATCGCGGGCACCGGGATCCGCTCGCAGCGGCTCCGTACCATCGCGGGCAGCGCGCTGACCGTCCTCCCCAAGCTCAGCGACGGCGCGTACGACCTCGTCCTCATCGCCGGCGAGCCTCTCGACGCGCACGAGCACCTCGAGCAGGCGATCCGGCTCCTGCGGCACGGCGGCATCCTCGTGCTGTCGCACGCGATGCTCGGCGGCACGGTCGCCGACCCGACGAACGAGGACGACGAGACGCTCATCACGCGCGACGTGCTCGAAGCGGTCGCGAGCATGGAGGACCTGACGCCCGTGTTCCTGCCCGTGGGCGACGGGCTCCTGGCTGCCGTCAAGCACTGACCCCAGGCGGTCTGCCCACGCGCCAGCCACCGGCAGACATCGTGGGCCCCCACGCCAGCCGTGGGATCCTCGTCCGAGGCTTGAATCCCTTGCCCGGCCGACGGGGGGACCTCCCCGTCAGTCCTGGATGATCTTGGTGTTCTTCGGGACGACCGTCACGCCCTGGTCCGACACGTAGAACCCGCGGGCGCGGTCGTGGTCGTGGTTGACGCCGACCTCGGCGCCCTCCGGGACGATGACGTTCTTGTCGAGGATCGCGCGCCGGACGACGGCGTTGCGGCCGATGCGGGCTCCGGAGTAGATGACCGACTCCTCGATCTTCGCCCACTTCTCCACGAGGACGTTGGGGCTGAGCACCGAGCGGTCCACATCGCCGCCGGAGATGATGCAGCCCGCACCCACGATCGAGTCCTCAGCGGTCCCGCGGAGGGTGAACTTGGCGCCCGGCACCTGCGCCTGGCTCGTCCAGATGGGCCATTTCCGGTTGTACAGGTTGAAGTCCGGGACGACCGAGACGAGGTCCATGTGAGCCTCGTGGTAGGCGTCGATCGTGCCGACGTCGCGCCAGTAGTTCCGGTCCTTGTCCGTGGCGCCGGGGACGCTGTTCGTCGTGAAGTCGTACACCTGCGCCTGTCCGGCGTCCACGAACGCGGGGATGATGTTCCCGCCCATGTCGTGGCGTGAGCTGTCGTCGGCCGCGTCGGCGTGCAGCATCTCGACGAATGCGTCCGTCGAGAAGATGTAGTTGCCCATGGACGCGAACGACTCGTCGGGCGAGTCCAGCAGACCCGGCGGGTCCGCGGGCTTCTCGAGGAACTGGCGGATGTGACCGTCCTCGCGCGCGTCGATGATGCCG
>DASSQF010000225.1:0-11355 GCA_035702685.1 Propionibacteriaceae bacterium | reverse complement strand
CGGCGGCCACCACATGAACCTCGTCCTCGCCGGCGCGTACCACCTCGGGTCCGACGTCGCCGAGGTCATGAAGAAGGACCCCGCGAGGATCCACGACGTGATGGGCGTCATCCGTCCCACCCTCGAGAAGATGGCGTCCATCGCCGAGCGCGCCCTGAGCGGCTACGACGTGCCCGCCGTCTACCTCGTCGGCGGCTCCAGCTCGGTCCCCGACGCGCCCGACGTGTTCGCGCAACGACTGGGCCGCCCGGTCACCCGACCCGCTGAGCCCCTGTTCGTGACGCCGCTCGGCATCCCCATGAAGGAGCTCTGAGATGACCGAAGCTGAGCTTCGCGCCCTCATCGTCGACGTCATCGTCGACCTCATGAAGCCGGCACCGCGCCGAGCGCTCGTCGTGTTCACGGGCGGCATGCTCGGCTTCGAACCCGCGCTCGGCGAGCTGAAGCTCCTGGCAGAGGCAGGGATCCAGCTCGACTACCTGCAGACCCCGAGCGCCAAGCGCCTCCTCGACCAGGACAAGATCCGCGCCGTCGGGATGCGCGACGTCTCGACCCGGATGGTCGAGGAGCACGACATGCTCATCGCACCCACCCTCACGAGCAACATCGCCGCCAAGGTGGCCCACGGCGTGGCCGACTGCCTCGCCAGCAACCTGTTCAGCGAGTTCATCATGAGCAACCGCCTCGTCGTGGCCTCCCGGAGCGCGGTGTGCCCGGACAGTGCGCCGAAGCGGGGCTGGTTCCCGGAGATGCCGCCCGCGTACGCGGACCTGCTCCGCTCCAACCTGTCCGCGCTCGCCTCGTACGGGGTCCGTCTCGCCGACTCCCGCTTCCTCTACCGCACGGCGATCGCTGCCTTCGAGCGCAGGGACCAGGAGCGCCGCGCGCCCGTCGTCGCCACGCTCGGCACGTCCGTCGCGGGCTTCCTCACCGGGGTCGCCGCACGAGCCACCGCCGAGAAGCCTGAGGTCGCCGAGGCCGCGAGCCCTCCCCCCGCCGTACCGGCTCCTCGGAACGACCTGGTCCCGTGCCGGCTCAGCCTCATCAGCCAGCAGGTCATCCAGACGCTCCCCCACGGGTCGGAGCTGCGGGTCTCCGCCGGCGCCAAGGTCACCGCGATGGCGCGGGACCTCGCCGCCAGCCGTTCCATCCGGATCTCACGAGAGGTGTGACATGTACTTGGCAAAGGTTCGGGGCACCGTCGTCTCGACGAGCAAGGACGAGCGCCTCATCGGCTTCAAGCTCCTCGTCGTCGAGCGGATCGGCACCGACGGCTCGTACGTGGGACTGCCGCAGGTGTCCGTCGACACGGTGGGCGCCGGCGTCGGCGCGACCGTCATCGTGACGGGCGGAAGCTCCGCACGCTACGCGACCACCCGCCCCGACGCGCCGATCGACTCGACGATCGTCGGGATCGTCGACTCCGTGGAGATCGGGCCGGAGTGACGATGCCGAACGTCTACACGCGCACGGGCGACACGGGCCTGACCGGACTGTTCGGCGGCTCCCGGGTGCCCAAGCAGGACCCCGAGGTCGAGGCCTACGGGACCGTCGACGAGGCCAACACGGCCATCGGCGAGGCGAAGGCGATCGCATCGGACGAGTCCGTACGCGCGACCCTCCACGGCATCCAGCAGCGCCTGTTCGTCCTCGCGGCCGAGCTCGCGAGCGACGCCAAGGGCCGTGAGATCCTCGCCAACACGATCGGCGACGCGGACATCTCCGACCTCGAGAGCCTCATCGACATGTGCCTCGAGGTGACGGGGCCGCAGCGCGAGTTCGTCGTGCCGGGCCGCGACGTCCCGTCGGCTGCGCTCCACCGCGCGCGTACGGTGACCAGGCGCGCAGAGCGCCGGGTGCTCACGATGGCCGAGACCGTGCCCGTACGGCCGGAGGTCATCCGCTACCTCAACCGGCTCTCCGACGCGCTGTACGCCCTCGCGCGTCTCACCGAGCACCACCACGACGTCGCCACGGTGGAGCAGGTCGTACGGCGGGCGGTCGCGAACGCGCTGGGCGACGGCTCGCTCACTCCGGCGTCGGGGCCATACGACCTCGCCGCCCTCAAGCGCATGGCCGAGGCCGCCGAGGCCAAGGCCACCGAGATGGGCGTCCCGGTGGTCTTCGCGGGCGTCGATGCCGGCGGCAACCTCATGCTGCTGCACCGCATGGCCGACTCCCTCCTCGGGAGCATCGACATCGCCATCTCCAAGGCCTTCACGTCGGCCGCGTTCAAGCTGCCGACCTCCGCACTGAAGGACGCCTCCGCCCCGACGGGCGAGCTGCACGGGATCCAGGGGTCCAACGGCGGCCGGGTCGTCGTCTTCGGAGGCGGCCTGCCCGTCTTCGTGGACGGTCATCTCGCCGGCGGCATCGGCGTCTCCGGCGGCACCGTCGACGAGGACGTCCGGATCGTCACCCACGCACTGTCGGCCGTCACGGCCACCCCTTCACACCAGGAAGCGAGACAGCCATGAGCACCATCACGCCGGAGACCGTCCGCAGGGTCGTCGCCGAAGTCGTCCGCGAGGTCGTCAGCCGCGGCGAGCCGACGCCCGTGAGCGACGGCATCTTCCCCGACATGGACAGTGCGATCGTCGCGGCCGACGCGGCCTGGCGTGAGTACCTCGGCTGCTCGATGAAGGACCGTGCCCGCTTCGTGAAGGCGCTCCGGGACGTGTCGCTGGAGCCCGAGCACCTGGAGTTCATGGCGCGCTCGGCCGTCGAGGAGACGGGCATGGGCAACGTACCCGACAAGATCGCCAAGAACCGGGCGGCCGCGGAGCTGACCCCCGGCACCGAGGACCTCGTCACCGAGGCCTGGTCGGGCGACGACGGGCTCACGACGATCGAGATCTCCCCGTTCGGCGTCATCGGTGCCATCACCCCGACGACGAACCCGACCGAGACGATCATCAACAACAGCATCGGCATGCTGGCCGCGGGCAACGCCGTCGTCTTCAGCCCCCACCCGCGGGCGACCAAGGTCAGTCACTGGCTCATCCGGAAGCTCAACGAGGCACTCGCGGCGGCCGGCGCCCCGGCCAACCTCATCGTCACGGTGAGTGAGCCCTCGATCGAGAACACCAACGCGATGATGCAGCACAAGCTCGTACGGCTCCTCGTCGCGACCGGAGGGCCCGGGATCGTCAAGGCTGTGCTGTCCAGCGGCAAGAAGGCCATCGGAGCCGGCGCGGGCAACCCGCCCGTGCTCGTGGACGGCACGGCGAACATCGAGAAGGCGGCCAAGGACATCGTCGACGGCGCCAGCTTCGACAACAACCTCCCCTGCACCGCGGAGAAGGAGGTGCTCGTCGTCGCGCCCGTGGCCGACCTGTTGAAGTTCGAGATGGTCAAGAACGGGGCGTACGAGCTGCGCGACCCGGACCTCGTCGCCAAGCTCACCGCGCTCGTCGTCGACGGCCGGCATGCCGTGACCGAGTGGATTGGGAAGTCGGCGCCGGTGCTGCTCGAGGCGATCGGGGTCGCCGCCCCCGCCGGCACCCGGCTCGTCATCGCTGAGGTCCCGTTCGAGCACCCGTTCGTACGGGTCGAGCTCATGATGCCGATCCTCCCGATCGTGCGCGTGAAGGACGTCGACGAGGGCATGGACCTGGCCGTGATCGCCGAGCACGGCAACCGCCACACGGCGATCATGCACTCCACGGACGTGAACGCCCTGACGAAGATGGCGAAGCGGATCCAGACGACGATCTTCGTGAAGAACGGCCCGTCGTACGCCGGGATCGGCATCGGCGGCGAGGGCTACTGCGCGTTCACCATCGCCGGCCCCACCGGTGAGGGCCTCACCTCCGCCCGTACGTTCGCGCGGCGACGCCGGTGCGTGCTCGTGGGCGGTCTCAACGTTCGCTGACCCCCGCCCGTACGCCCGGTCCGGCGGCCGGGACGTACGGGCCCACCCGGCGCTCAGGACGCCGGGCCGTCAGGATGTCGCGGGGTTCGGGACCGACGACGGAGAGCCGAGTGTCTCGGCGATGGCGACCGCGAACGCCAGGTCTCCGGACACCGTCGAGCTGAGCGTGATGGGTCCGACGCCGAGCGAGGTGGCCACGCCTTGGAGCTCGCCGTCGAGCTGTGCCGCCACCGCGTCATGACACCGCGTGATGACGATCTGGCGCCAGGGCACCGGCGTGCGCTCGTCGATGCGCAGCGACTTCCAGACCGCCTCCTTCGCGGAGATGGCCTCGGCGACCTTGCAGGCGTCGTACGGAGGTTCGCCGAGCTCCACCTCGTCGAACCTCGTGGCGACGAAGGACGCTCCGTAGACGTCCATGAGCCCGGCCACCCGGGAGACGCTGTTCACGTCGATCCCCACCCCGTGGATGCTCGGGGGTGTCTGGCAGCCCAGCGGCAGGTCGACGCTGTGCGTGGGAGCGCCGTCGGCGACGGCCGGTACCGCGTCACCCACGAGGTGGTCGGTAGCACTCATGTGTCCCCGCTGGCTCGGGACCGCTGGGCAGGGGCCCCGGTGGCTCGATTGTCGCAGAACGAGGGCGGGGCGGAGCGGGTCGCGGGAAAGATCGTGCGGGTGTGCGGCGGCGGCGCTGCCTACTAGCGGACGACCTTCACGTTGAACTCGGAGGTACCGAGCGCCGACATGAGCCGCAGCCACAGCGGCAGGTACATCTCGACGCCGCGGGCCGTCGTGATGTCGCCGAGGTCGATCACGTCGTGGTGCCCGAGCGAGGCGAGGAGCTCGGTGACCTGGTGCTTCGCGTCGGCGTCGTTCCCGGAGACGAACACGGTGTGGGCGCCGCCCACGAGGTGCTCCGGGTGTGCCATGAGGGCCGCAGTCACCGTGTTGAGCGTCTTCACGACCCGTACCTTCGGGAAGGCCGCCTGGAGCTGCTCGGCGAGGCTCTCCGTGTTGCACACGGACAGGGTCGGCGGGAAGCCCCTCGAGAAGTCGAGGGGGTTCGAGACGTCGACCAGGATCGTGTCCCCGAGCCGCTCAGCGCCGACGGAGTCGAGGACCGAGCGGCTGACGGTGCCGGAGGTCGCGTTGACGACGAGCTCGGAGAAGTCCACCGCGTCGGCGAAGGTGGCGAGGTGTACGGCCGGGTGGTCGTCAGCCCAGGACGCGTACGGCGGGTTGCCGAACTGGTCGGAGTCGCTCGTACGCATCGTCGCCATCACGTCGCGCGTGCCGATGGCCACCTCGTGGCCGATCTCGGCCAGCCTGCTCGCGAGGGTCCGGCCGACACTCCCGGTACCGAGGACTGCGATCTTCATGACTGCTCCTTCCTCCGCCGTGCGGTGGCGGCCAGGCTAGTCGCGGTCACCGAAAGCCCTTGTCGCCTGGAGCTGCGCCGTCACGTGAGCGTCACCTTCACGGTGTGCAGGCCGCTGGCTCCGTTCGGGAAGGGGTCGACGACCACGTCGTCCTGCGGTCGTCCGTTCGTGTCGACGACCCGGACCTGGAGCTGGTGGTCGCCGCGGGTGCCGTCCCAGGTCCACAGCCACTGACGCCAGTACTCCACCCCGCCGTCGGGGCCCAGTATGGCGTCGGTCCACGGGCCGCCGTCGACGCGCACCTGCACCTTGCCCACGCCCACCCCGTGGGCCCACGCCGTACCGCCGACCCTTACGGACCCGGCGGGCACGTGCGAGCCGGGCTTGGGGACGTCGATCTGCGATCCAGGCTTGATCGGGCCGTGGTCGGACCAGCCGAGGACGGTCCAGTACGCCTGCTTCTTGGCGTACGTGGTGACCTCCATCTTCGTGAGCCACTTGGTCGCCCCGACGAACCCGTACAGCCCTGGCGTGAGAAGGCGGACGGGGAAGCCGTGCTTCGGAGGCAGGGGCGCGCCGTTCATCTCGTACACCACGAGGGCGTCGCGGTCGTCCAGCAGCGCCTGGAGCGGTGTGCTGACGCTGAACCCGTCCGCCGACGAGGACAGCACCATGTCCGCGCCCGCCTGCACCCCCGCCCGCGCCAGCAGGTCCTTCGTGCGGACGCCGAACCAGCGTGCCGAGCCGATGAGATCCCCGCCCACCTCGTTCGAGACGCACTCGAGCGTCACCGGCCGCTCGATCGCGTCCATCGCGAGCAGGTCGTCCCAGCCGATCGAGAAGGGCCGGTCGATCATCCCCTCGATCGAGAGGCGCCAGGTCTTCGTGTCGAGGCTGGGCGGCTCCAGGGCGACGTCGATGCGGTAGAAGTCCTTCGTCGCCGTGACGAAGGGGTTGATGCCAGGCGTCTGGACCTCCAGGCCTTCCGGGAAGGGCGTCATCGAGCGGGTCGGCAGGGTGACGGGCGCCTGCTCCCCCGACGCCTTCAGCCCCTGCCCGAGGAGGCCTCCGAGAACGCCGACACCGCCGGCCGCCAGCGCGAGCCCGAGCCAGCGTCGACGGCTGGGGTCCTCGAGGACGGCGGGCGCCATGGCCCGGCGCGACGCGTTGACGAGGGCCAGGAGTGCCCAGCCTCCGACGAGGAGCGCGACGAGCCCCGGCACCCACCAGAGCAGGGGTCGGGCGCGGTCGGCTCCCGCCGCGACGAGGGCCAGGGCAATGAGGGCGGCCACCCCCACGAGGGCGGACCCCGTCGAGCGTCGCGCCACGAGACCGACGAGGGCGCCGAGGCCGAGGGTCACGACGATGGCGCCGATGACGAGTACGGCCTTGTCGTTCGTGCCGAAGGTGGAGACGGCCCAGTCCTTCACCGGCCCCGGAGTGAGGTCGATGGCGCGCGTGGCGACGGCGACGACCGGGGACGACCCCGGCGCGACCAGGCCGGCGAGGTGACCGGCCCCGAGTCCCGCGCCGGTCGCGAGGAGTCCGTCGAGCGCGGCCCAGCGCCTGGGGACCCGCTCCACGGGTGTCTCCGTCGCCATCTGACAACGGTCGCCCCGGCGCGGCGGTTTGTCGAGACTTCAACTATTACGAGCCGGTGACGTCGTCCCGCGCCGGCCGCTTCCGGTCTCGTCGAGAGACCGTTCGGTGTCGCGGCGCGGCAGGGGTCGAGAGCCCCGCACCGCCGGCCCGCGGCCGATTCCGAGCTCATCGCGCCCGCCTTCCCCCGGTTCGCCTGCACTGAGTGGCACATACGTGTCGGCTTTCGCGTGGGGGCGACGGCGTGTACGTATGTGCCACTGAATGCAGACGCGGCCCTCCAGGGCGGATTCCACGGAGGGTGGCCGGCCGAGGCTGGTCACCGCAGTGACCCGCCGCCCACGCTGACCACGAGCGGGCCCGACGTGCCCGTGAGCCCCCTCACCGAACACCCGGTGACGGTCGACTCGCCGTCTTATGATCAACAGGCGAGGAGGCCTCATGGTGAGGACGTTGTCCCTTCCTCAGTCAGCAGGGACGGTCGACGAGACGGTCCAGGACACCCCGAGCCCCCGTGATCGGATCTCCGAGCTCGAGCCCAGCGAGGCGCTCACTGCGCTGGCCTCCCGTCCCGAAGGCCTCACCACACTCGAGGTCGCCGAGCGGCAGGCACGGTACGGGCCCAACACCATCGCCACCGAGCGGGGAACGCCCGTCATCGTCGAGTTCCTGCGCCAGTTCGTCAGCCTCATGGCGTGGCTCCTCTGGTTCGGCGGAGCTGTCGCGTTCTTCGCCCACCAGACCGAGCTCGGCGTCGCGATCTGGATGGTCAACGTCATCAACGGCGTGTTCAGCTTCTGGCAGGAGTACAGGGCGGAGCGGGCGACCGCCGAGCTCAAGAAGATGCTGGCGACGTTCTCCCGGGTCGTACGGGACGGGGACGAGCGCCAGGTGCCGTCCGACCAGCTCGTACCGGGCGACGTCGTCGTCCTCGGCGAGGGCGACCGCGTCACCGCCGACGCCCGCCTCCTCGCGGCGGCCGACCTCCACGTCGACCAGTCGACTCTGACCGGCGAGTCGCGAGCAGTCCGCAAGAGCCCCGACCCCATCCACTCCGAGGGGCTCTCCGCGACGGACACCCCGAACCTGCTGTTCGCGGGCACGAACGTCTCGCGTGGTACGGGACGGGCTGTCGTCACGACGATCGGGATGGCCACCGCGTTCGGCCGCATCGCCGGCCTCACCCAGTCGATGCGCGACCAGCCGAGCCCGCTCCAGCGCGAGCTCGACCGGCTCACGAAGCAGCTCTCCGCGATCGCCTTGGGCATGGGCCTGCTGTTCTTCCTCCTGGGCGTCTTCGTCGTGTCCGAGCCCTGGCCGAAGGCCTTCATCTTCGCGCTGGGCATGGTCGTCGCGTTCATCCCCGAGGGGCTGCTGCCGACCGTGACGCTGTCGCTGGCCATGGCCGTACAGCGCATGTCCCGCCAGCACGCGCTCGTCAAGAAGCTGTCGGCCGTCGAGACCCTCGGCTGCACGACCGTGATCTGCTCCGACAAGACCGGGACGCTGACCCAGAACGAGATGACCGTCTCCAACCTGTGGCTGCCGAGCGGCGCGTACGACGTGACGGGACGCGGGTACGCGCCCATCGGTGAGATCCGGCTCGGCGGGACACCCGTCGTCGCCTGCCCCGGCTCCGACCTGTACCGACTGCTGGCCGGCGCCGCCCTCTGCAGCGACGCCCGCCTCGTACCGCCCGACCCGGACTCCGACCGCTACACCGTCCTCGGCGACCCCACCGAGGCCTGCCTTGCGGTGGTGGCGGCGAAGGGCGGGGTCGACGTCGCCGTCCTCCAGCGCGAGCAGCCCCGCATCCGCGAGCTGCCCTTCGACTCACGACGCAAGCGGATGACGACGATCCATGCGCTGACCCGACGCGCAGAAGCCGGAGCGCTTCCACGCACGGTCGACCCACTCCCCGAGACCGGGATGCCGGCGCACGCGGTCAGCGGGCCGATCGCGGCCGACACGCCGAGCGCCTCTCCGTACATCGCGTACGTCAAGGGCGCGCCCAAGGAGGTGCTGGCCCTGTGCACGACGATCACCCGCGACGGTGTGCGCGAGCCGATCACGGACGCCGACCGCCTCGCGGTGATGGCCGCCAACGACGCGTACGCGCGCGATGCGCTGCGTGTTCTCGCGGTCGCGTACCGCCCTCTCGGAGGCCCCCATGACCGCCTCCCGAAGCTCGCCGACCTCACGCAGGACGCGGTCGAGCAGGAGCTGACCTTCGTGGGGCTCGTGGCGATGGCCGACCCGCCCCGTACGGAGGTGGCCGAGGCGGTCGAGACGTGCCGCCGCGCGCACATCCGGATCATCATGGTGACCGGCGACTACGGGCTGACGGCAGAGTCGATCGCGAAGCGCATCGGCATCGTCGAGAGCGTGCATCCCCGTGTCGTGTCGGGCGCGGAGCTGGAGACGCTCACCGACGCCGAGCTCGACGAGGCCCTGAGCGGTGAGGTGATCTTCGCCCGCGTCGCCCCTGAGCAGAAGTTCCGGGTCGTCACCCGCCTCAAGGAGCTCGGCGAGGTGGTCGCCGTCACGGGCGACGGTGTCAACGACGCCCCCGCGCTCAAGAAGGCGGACATCGGCGTGGCGATGGGGATCGCCGGGACGGACGTGGCCAAGGAGGCCGCCGACATCATCCTCACGGACGACAACTTCGCGTCGATCGTGCGGGCCATCGAGGAGGGGCGCGGGGTGTACGGGAACATCCGCAAGTTCCTCACGTACATCCTCACGAGCAACATGTCCGAGGGCGCCCCCTCCGCCGCGTTCCTGCTGTCGCGCGGGGGCATCCCGCTGCCGCTGACCGTCATGCAGATCCTCACCGTCGACCTCGGGACCGACATGGTCCCCGCGCTCGGCCTCGGCACCGAACGCCCCGAGCCCGGCGTCATGGACCGGCCGCCGCGTGGCCCGACCGAGAGGCTCATGAACCGGAGCGTGCTGCTCAAGGCGTTCGCGTGGTACGGGCTGCTCGAGACGGCGTTCTCCATGACCGCGTACTTCTTCGTGAACCTCGTCCACGGCTGGCCCGGCGTGCCGCTGGCCACCTCAGGGCCGGTGTACGAGCAGGCCACGACGATGACGCTGGCGGCGATCGTGCTGTGCCAGGTGGGGGCGGTGCTGAACTGCCGTACGGACGCGACGTCTCTCGTCCGCGTCGGGCTGCTCTCCAACCGGCAGGTTCTCGTGGGCATCGCGGTCGAGCTGGTCCTGCTGTGCGCGATCAGCTACGTGCCGTTCATGCAGGAGGTCTTCGGGACCGCGGCGATCGGGCCGCTCGACTGGCTGTACCTGGTCGTCCTGCCCGTCCCCATGGTCGCCCTGGACGAGCTGCGCAAGTCGGTGGCGCGACGCCGCGCCGTACGGGAAGGGGGTCGTCAGGGATGAAGGTCATCGTCTTCGGCTGCGGGAAGCTGGGCTCGGGGCTGGCGCTGGAGCTCGCCCGCAGGCGGCACGACGTCACAGTCGTCGACACGAACCCGCGCGCGTTCGCTCGGTTGGGCCACGCGTTCTGCGGACGGACCGTCGAGGGCGTCGGGTTCGACAGGGACGTCCTCGAGGAGGCCGGGATCGGCAGCGTCGACGCCGTCGTCGCGACGACGGGCAGCGACGACGCGAACGCGCTGATCGGAAGGGTCGCCAGGAGCCGGTACGGAGTGCCGCGGGTCATCGCCCGCCTGTACGACACGCGGCAGGCGTCCGTGTACCGCTCGCTCGGCGTACAGCCCGTGTCGAGCGTGGCGTGGGGGGTCAACCGGATCTGCGAGCTGCTGAGCTTCGAGCGGGTGCAGTCGGTGCTGACGCTCGGGGACAGCGACGTGGACCTCGTACGGATCGAGGTGCCGGCATTGCTCGTCGGCTCGCCGGTGAGCGCGCTCACGGTCGCCGGGGAGATCGGGATCGTGTCCATCGAGCGGGGCGCGCATGCGTTCATGCCCATCTCGGGCACGCGGCTCCACGAGGGCGACATCCTGTGCTTCGCGGTGATGGCCGCGTCCAAGCCGCGGCTGAAGTCGATGCTCGGGCGCGAGTGAGGAGGTGTCGTCGATGAAGGTCCTTGTCGCAGGCGGCGGCATGGTCGGTGGGCACGTGGCCGAGCTGCTCGTCGCTGCTGGGTACGAGGTCACGGTCGTCGAGCCGCGTGAGGTGGCGCTGGCTCGGGTGCGGCGTGACGTGCCGGGTGCGGTGGTCGTGGCAGGGAGCGGTACGAGCTCGAGCGTCCTCGAGGCGGCCGGCGTCGAGTCGGCGGACATCGTGTGCGCAGTCACCGGTGCGGACGAGACCAACCTCATGATCGCGACGCTGGCGAAGTACGAGTTCGGGGTCGACCGTGTCCTGGCCCGGGTCAACGACCCGCGGAACCGGTGGCTCTTCGAGACCGACCTCGGCGTCGACCTTGCCGTCAACCAGGCCGAGCTCATGGCCCGTCTCGTCGTCCAGGGGATCCAGCAGGGCTGAGGTAGAGGCGACCCGCGGGCGCGCATTGTCGCC
>DASSQF010000224.1:0-7983 GCA_035702685.1 Propionibacteriaceae bacterium | reverse complement strand
TCTCGGTGCCGTCGAGCTCGATCATCGCCTGATCGATCGCACGCTGCTCGGAGGCCTCCCAGCCGGCGACCTCGGGGCCGATCTGCTCCACGACGTTGTCGACAGCCTTGAGGACGCCCTTGCCGCCGTAGCGGGCCTTGTCGCCGTCACGCAGCTCGACGGCCTCGAACAGGCCGGTGGACGCGCCGGACGGAACCCCCGCACGGCCCTGGCTCCCGTCCTCGAGGAGGACGCTGACCTCGATGGTGGGGTTGCCGCGAGAGTCGAGGATCTCGCGTGCCTCGATGAAGTCGATGTTGGCCACGTGGGTGCCTTTCATAGCAGTGGGACTAGTCGGACGTCAGCCTATCGGCCTCCTGCCGCGCACGGCAGAAGGGCTGCCCGTCGCGCCGGGCGGTCAGCGAGCCCGTTCGCTCGCCTGTTCGACGCGCGACCGGAGGTGGTGCCCCCACTCCACAGCGCGCTCACGCTCGCCCGCCTTGAGGGGGCCGTGCTTGCCCGCGACGATGAACCCCTGGGGCTCGTCCACGAGTCGGTAGCCCTTCGCCTGGAGGGCCTCGGCGATGGTGGGAGCCCCCTTCCCGAAGGGTCCTCGCACTTCCGTGTCGAAGGCCGCACAGGGCACGCTGCCCGGCACAAGCGCCTCGAGCCAGTCCCGCAACGACGGATGGGAGAGGTCCGGGGGCGGAGCGCCGGGGTCCGGATGCTCGGCGATGTCCTGCCTCGCCCGGTCCGACGACAGGTGGAACGCGAAGACCGGAGCGCCCGCGACGAGGAAGTCGGCCTCCTCGACGAGCTCGTTCGTGGCGTCCGCGGTCGACAGCGCCCGCGCGCCGGCACCGATGCCCTCGGCGACCGCCTGGGCGATCGCCGCGGTGTTGCCCCACAGGGACTCGTACACGACCAGGGTCTTCATACCGACCTCCCAGCTCGACAGCGTCAGACTATGCCGCGGACCGGGCTCAGGTGAGGGATCGCCGCCAACCTCTCCCGGTCAGCCGGCGATCCGGGCGAGCTGCTCGCGGAGCGTGCGCGCGATCGCCTGGGCGTCGAGGACGTCCGCGTCCACGTGGACCGCGCAGCCGAGGCGTCCGGCGTACGAGAGGGCCGAGACTCCCAGCCGTACGTTGCCCTGGATCGGGGTGAGGGGCCACGCGCTCACCTGTGGCGCGCCACACAGCGACATGCGTTCCGCGGGCCCGCGGACGTTCGTGACGAAGAGGGCGACGAGGCGCTGCCGACGCGCGAGCGAGGCGAAGATGCGCGAGCCCAGACGCGTCCTCGTCAGCTCGAACGTGCCCTGCGCGCGGGCCTCGGACTTCTCGGTACGCGTCGTCGCCGCGATCCGAGCCAGGCGGGCGGTCGCATCCGGCTCCCCGGTCGGCAGCTCGACACGCATGACGCCGACGGCGTTGCCCGTGCCGGTGCGGTCGGGGAGGGCGACGGGGACGCTCGCTGGGAGGCCGGCCGGTACGGGGTGCCCCCCGGCGGCCAGAGCGTCCTCGACGGCACGCGTCACGGCAGCGAGGAGCGCGTCGTTGACCGTCCCCCCGGCCGCACGAGCGCCTCGCGCGAGGGGCTCGAGGTCGATGTCGACGAACGCCGCTCCCCGGTGGCCGCTGATCGGCCCGAGCAGGACGGTCGGCGGGACGCCCGCCCGGAGGACGGCCAGCACCCGTCGGGCGCCCTTGAGCAGCGTCCTGAGGCTCCGGGGAGGCCGGGGGCCCGCACGGTGTGGCCGGACGCTCCTCGCCGGCCGCGCCTCCGCAGCGAACAGCTGCTCGAGGAGGCCGACCGCGCCGGTGCCGTCGGACACCGCGTGGTGGAACCGTACGACGACACCGGGTCCGGAGTGGGAGGCACCGGGGACGACGAGGACCTCCCAGAGCGGCCGGTCGACCGGCATGGGGACGGTCATGAGGCTCGCGCAGAGCCCGGCGAGCCCCTCCCGTCCCGCCACGGGGGCGGTGAGCCGAACCTGCTGCCTCACGTCGACCTCGCACGGCTCCCAGACGAAGCCGCGACCGTCCGCCCGTACCCGCTGCACCAGGCGGCGCAGGCCTGTGCCGCCCGCTCGGGTCAACCGCTCGCCGATCGCCGCACGCAGAGCGTCGATGTCGGCGTCACGGTCGTCCGCCACGAAACCACCGGGCCCGAGCAGGCCGGCCATGAGGAAGACATTCACCTGGTCGCGGGCGTCGAGGACGATGTTGGACGCGTCCGCAGCGCTCAGCCGGTCGCTGACCGGATCCTCGACCGCCGCTGTCGCCACGGCCTCAGCGTAGGAGCGCTCGGCCGGTCCGGGGGGCCGAACCGTAGGGTCGCGGCCGCGGGATCCAGTCGTCCCGGCCATAACCGGACCCCTGTATGGCCTAACCCACTACTTGGTATTACCATGTAGCCACTCCCTGCACGAAGGAACCCTCATGCTCTCCCAGCTCTCCCCCGCCGTGATCGCCCTCGTCGCCGTCCTCGTCGTCCTCGAGCTCGGCCTCCTGGTCGCCGCGTGGGTCGTCCTGTTCCGTACGCCGTCCGACCGCCTCACGCTCCCGAAGTGGGCGTGGGCGGTGATCTGCCTCGTCCAGTTCATCGGCCCGATCGCGTTCTTCGCCGTGGGTCGGACGTCGCGCCAGGTCGCGGACGTCGCCCCTCGTCAGGACGCCACCACGACGACCTCACGCGTCGTCGACGACCTGTACGGCGACCGATGAGCTCCAGCGTCTCGGTCGTCGACCTCACGAAGGCGTACCCGGCCCACACCGCCGTCGACCACCTCACCATGTCCGTGCCGGAGGGCTCGGTCTTCGGCTTCCTCGGGCCCAACGGGGCGGGCAAGACCACGACCGTGCGGATGGTGCTGGGCTTCGCCCGGCCGACCTCCGGCACCGTGACCGTGCTCGGTCACGACGTCTCCTCCTCGACTGACGACGACCTGGCCCGACTGAGACGGCGGATCGGCTTCCTCCCCGACGTCCCCGGGTTCTACCCGTGGATGTCCGCCGCCGACGTCCTGCGCTTCGCGGGCTCCCTCGTGGGAGTCCGCGGCGCGACCCTGGCCCGCCGCACGGAGAGCCTGCTCGACCTCGCCGGCCTCAGCGGAGTCCGCCAGAAGGTCGGCGGCTACAGCCGGGGCATGAAGCAGCGGCTGGGCATCGCCCAGGCGCTCGTCGGCGCGCCGGACCTGCTCGTCCTCGACGAGCCGACCTCCGCCCTGGACCCCATCGGTCGAAAGGGGGTGCTCGACATGGTCGCGGCGCTCCGCGGTCGTACGACCGTCTTCTTCTCGACCCACATCCTCAGCGACGTCGAGAGGGTGTGCGACGAGGTCGCCATCCTCGACGACGGCCACCTCGTGACGCAGGGCAGCGTCGACGAGCTGAAGGCCAGGTACGGCGGGAGCAGCAGGTACGCGGTGGAGGTCACCAGCGACTGCGCCGCGCTGTGCGCCGAGCTCGTCGCCGAGCCGTGGGCCGGCAGGATGGTCGAGACGCCGGCGGGCGTCGAGGTCACCGTCACCGACGTCGACCTCGCCCGGCACCGCGTCCCCGAGATCGTCGCCGCGCTCGGCGTGGGCCTGGTCCGGTTCGAGCCGATCGAGACGTCCCTCGAGGACGTCTTCGTCTCCCTGGTGCAGGGGGCCGACGCATGACCGGCTACCGAGCATTCCTCGCCAAGGAGCTCCGTGAGGTCGCCGCGACCTGGCGCCTGTACGTGCTGCCCGTGACCCTCCTCGTCTGCGCGGTCGCCAGCCCACTCCTCGCGAAGGCGACCCCGTACCTCGTCAGCACGGTCGCCAACCTGCCGCTCAAGCTCCCCGACCCGACCGTCGCGGACGCGTACGCGCAGTGGACGAAGAACCTCGGTCAGGTGGCGCTGCTCGTCGTCATCGTGTCGTTCAGCGGCGCGGTCAACGGCGAGAAGACCAGCGGGACCGCCGCCATGGCTCTCTCGAAGGGCCTCACGCCCGCCGCGTTCGTCGCCGCGAAGGTGACGGCCGCCGTCGCGCTGGTCGTCGTGCCGACGGCGCTCGCGACCGTGGTGATGGCGCTGACGACGCAGGCGGTGTTCGGCGACGCGTCCTGGTTGCGCCTGTTCGCCGCCACCGGGGCCTGGGTGGTCCTCGCCCTGTGGAGCCTCGCCGCGGTGATCCTGCTCTCCACAGCCCTCGACTCCGGCAGCGCGACAGCGGGTCTCGGCATCGCCGCGTGGGTGGCGCTGTCGATCCTCTCCGCCTGGGGACCCGCCGCGCGCTGGTCGCCGGCCGGGCTCCTCGGTGCGCCGACCGCTCTCGCCGCGGGTACGGAGACGGCCTGGGCCTGGCCCGTCGGCACCGGCCTGGTCACAGCCGTGCTCTTCGTCGTCGTCGCGACGTTGACGATGCGGCGACGGGAGCTGTAGCGGCTAGAGGCCCTCGGCCCGGATCGACGCCTCGAGGTCCCGCAGCGCGGCACGCAGGGCCTGCTCCGGGTCGACGCCGGACGCCTGCGCGCGGGACGCGAGGGCCAGCAGGCCGGCGCCCAGGTCGTCGGCGTCGATCGGCTCGGTGGGCAGGTCGAGCGGTACCTCGTGGCTGCGTGCCCGCATGAGCACCTTGTTCGTACGGGCGAGGACCGGAAGGCTCGTCGGGATCCCGTCCAGGGCGCTCGTGCGGTTCTTCTCGGCGCGCTTGCGCTGCTCCCACACCGCGTTGAGGTCGTCGGGAGCATCCTCGCCGGCGAACACGTGCGGGTGACGCGCGATGAGCTTGTCGCTGATGCCGCGCGCGACGTCGTCGATCGAGAACGCCTGCCGCTCGGAGGCGATCTCGGCGTGGAACGCGATCTGCAGCAGCAGGTCGCCCAGCTCCTCGCAGAGGTCGGAGTCCGTACCCGTCTCCACCGCGTCGACGACCTCGGCGGCCTCCTCGACGAGGTAGTGCAGCAGCGACGCGTGCGTCTGCTGCATGTCCCACGGACAGCCCTGGCGCAGGGCGTGCATCACGGCGACGAGTCGACGCAGCTCGTCGCCGCCGTCCGGGACCATTCCCGTCACGACCCGGCGACGACCGACATCGACCCGGACGGCACGCTGTTCGAGCTGTTGGAGATGTAGTCGATCCACGTCCCGTACCGCGGGTTCAGCTGCACCTTCACCGCGGCGAACTCCGACTGCCATCCCGACACCTGGTTGATCACCTGGCTGCCGTTGACGTGGTCGGTCGCGAACTCCTCACCGAGCGGTGTCGTGAGGAACGTCGCGAACGTCGGGTTGCTCGCGGACAGGGCGGGAAGGTCCGGTGCGGTGAGCTTGATGCCGTCCTTGGCCGCGACCTGGCGGGCGACCTCACCGACGATGAGCGTGGACGACGCCGAGGAACGAGCAGCCTCGTACGTCGCGATCGCACCCGACGAGACGAGCGCCTCGGCCATGGCGTCGACCTCGCTCTCGCGGATCACGACGCCGTTGACGACCGCAGTCGTGTTCGCCGTGCCGCCGGAGCAGCCCGTGAGGACCACCGTCGCGGTGAGGACGAGAGCGGCCAGGGCCGCACGCAGACGAGTCACAGGATTCCCTTTCTGGTCGGCGTCAGACTACCTGGGCGACCTGGGCGGCCTCGTACGTGGCCGTGACCACCTGGCTCGCCCACTCGACGAGCTCCAGGCCGTCCACCGGGCGCCGAGGCATGGAGCCGGTGGTCGGACGCGGCACGAGGATCTGGCTGTCCTTGATGATGGTGCCCGGGTACAGCCGCTTGAGGCGGAGCTGGCGGGAGTCCGGAAGCCCCGCCGGCGAGAACCGGACACTGCTCGGGCCGCTCACCACCTCGGTGACGCCGTGCCGGCGGCAGAGCAGGCGGAAGCCGGCGACCGCCAGCAGCGCCTGGACGGGCTCGGGCGGCTCCCCGTAGCGGTCGCGCAGCTCCGCGGTGACCGCCTCGAGGTCCTCGTCGGTACGGACTTCGGCGAGCCGCTTGTACATCTCGAGCCGCAGCCGCTCGGACTCCACGTAGTCGACGGGCAGGTGCGCCTCGACGGGCAGCTCGATGCGCATCTCGGCCTCGGGCTCGGGCGCGTCTCCACGGAACTCCTCCACGGCCTCGCCCACGAGCCGCAGGTACAGGTCGAAGCCCACGTCCGCGATGTGCCCCGATTGCTCGCCGCCGAGCAGGTTGCCGGCGCCGCGGATCTCGAGGTCCTTGAGGGCGATCTGCATGCCCGAGCCGAGGTCGGTGTGCGCCGCCATCGTCGCGAGACGGCCGTGCGCGTTCTCCGTGAGGGCCTTCTCCGGGGGGTAGAAGAAGTACGCGTACCCGCGGTCGCGGCCACGACCCACGCGGCCGCGCAGCTGGTGCAGCTGCGACAGGCCCAGCAGGTCGGCGCGCTCGATGAGCAGGGTGTTCGCCGTGGAGATGTCGAGGCCTGCCTCGACGATCGTCGTGCTGACGAGCACGTCGGCGCGACGCTCCCAGAAGTCGACCATGACCTGCTCGAGCTCACGCTCCGACATCTGGCCGTGCGCCGTCGCGACCCTCGCCTCGGGCACGAGCTCAGCGATCCGCTTCGCGATCTTGTCGATCGACTGGACGCGGTTGTGGATGAAGAAGACCTGGCCCTCACGCGCCAGCTCGCGCCGGATGGCCGCCGTGACCTGCCGCTCGTCGTACGAGCCCGCGAACGTCAGCACCGGGTGCCGCTCCTCGGGCGGCGTCTGGATGACGCTCATCTCGCGGATGCCGGTGATCGCCATCTCGAGGGTACGAGGGATGGGGGTCGCGCTCATCGCCAGGACGTCGACGTCGAGGCGGAGCTTCTTGAGCTGTTCCTTGTGCTCGACCCCGAAGCGCTGCTCCTCGTCGATGACGACGAGGCCGAGGTCGTGGAACTTCACCTCGCTGGAGAGGAGCCGGTGCGTGCCGACGACGACGTCGACCTTGCCGTCCGCGATCCCCGCGAGCGTCGCCTTCGTCTCCGCGTCGCTCTGGAAGCGGGACAGGGCGGCGACCGTGACGGGGAAGCTCGCGTACCTGTCGGCGAACGTCGCGTGGTGCTGCTGCACGAGCAGCGTCGTCGGCACGAGGATCGCCACCTGCTTGCCGTCCTGGACGGCCTTGAACGCGGCCCGTACGGCGATCTCCGTCTTGCCGTACCCGACGTCGCCGCAGATGAGCCGGTCCATGGGCACGACCCGCTCCATGTCGCGCTTCACCTCGTCGATGCACGCGAGCTGGTCCGGCGTCTCCACATAGGCGAACGCGTCCTCGAGCTCGCGCTGCCAGGGTGTGTCCGGCGAGAACGCGTGGCCGCGCGACGCCTGACGGGCCGCGTACAGCTTGATGAGCTCGGCGGCGATCTGGCGTACGGCCTTGCGGGCGCGCGACTTGCGCTTGTTCCAGTCGGCGCCGCCCATCTTGTCGAGCGCGGGGGCCTCGCCGCCGACGTACCGGGTGACGAGGTCGAGCTGGTCCATCGGCACGTACAGGCGGTCGTTCGGCTGGTTGCGCTTGCTCGGGGCGTACTCGATGACGAGGTACTCGCGGGTCGCGCCGGCGACCGTCCGCTGGACGAGCTCGACGTAGCGTCCGACGCCGTGGTGCTCGTGGACGATCGGGTCGCCGGTCGTGAGCTCGAGCGGGTCGATCTGCTTCTTGCGTCGGCTCGGCAGCCGGCGTCCGGCCTTGTCGGCGGCCTGCTGCCCCGCGAGGTCGGAGGCCGTGTACAGGCGCAGGCCCACCGAGTCGAGGCGCACGCCGTGCGCGAACGCGGACGTCGTGATCGTCACGATGCCAGGCTCCGGCGCTGCGAGGAGGTCCTCGACCTTCGTCGCTCCGATCCCGCGGTCGGTGAGCATCTCGAACAGGCGCGCCACGAGACCGTGGCCCTCCGCCGTGAGCACCACCGTGCTGCCCTCGGCCACGGCCGTGGCAAGGTCCTCGACCGCGGCCTCCAGGTCACCGCGCCAGGACTCGACCGCGCGGGCCGGGACCGTACGGGACTCGACCCCGGT
>DASSQF010000223.1:0-2285 GCA_035702685.1 Propionibacteriaceae bacterium | reverse complement strand
AGCTGTTGGGCCTGGCGACCGCCCTCGGTGTCCGGGTAGCGCAGGTGCCAGGTGACGGTGATGTCCTCCAGGTGCTGGGCGCCCGCGTCGTCCTTGAGCATGCGGGACTCGACGTCGGCTTCGAACGTGTCCGGTTCGGAGCGTCGGGTGGCGGGTCCGTCCATGTCGTACCCCGTGCATCCCGCGATGGCCGCGAGGAGGAGCTCGACCGGGGTGACCAGGCCGTCCCCCTTGCCGAACTCGATGCTCGCGCCGGTCGCCTGGCTCGTGGCCACGTAGTGGTGCAGCCCCTTGCGGGTCAGGGCGATGGCCCGTCGCTGAGGATCGTCGGGATCGATGGGCCTGGGGCCCGCGGTGTCGGTCATGTCCCTCCTAGGTGAGGTCTCCGGGTTCAGCGTCCGCTCCGGCGGTCGGGTCGTACGTGACGCCCCGCTGGAGGAGGACCACGACGATGCCGATCACGAGCCAGGCCAGGCCGATCAGCTTGGCCGGAAGGCTGGCGTTGACGAGCACCGTGATGAGGATCAGAGCGCCCACGACAGGCGCGATGACGTGGCTCCAGAGCTTGCGTTGGACGTCCTTGGCCTTGACCCAGAAGTAGCCGACGACCGAGGCGTGGAGCAGGACGAACGCGACCAGCGCGCCGACGTCGACGACGGAGACGAGGATGTCGAGCCCGTCGTCGCGCGTGGCCGCCCAGATGGCGACGGCGACGTTGCCGATCGCGGCCACGAGGATGCCGACCAAGGGGACACCGGTACGTGCGTTGACTCCGGCGAGCGCCCGGGGAAGGCGCCGGTTGCGGCCCATGTCCATGAGGATCCGGCCCGCCGCCGCCTGGCCGACCATCGCGGAGAAGGACGCACCGAGCGCCTTGGCGACGGCCAGCATCACCTGCAGCCAGGGTGCGATCTGGCCGCCGACCATCGCGTAGTAGGCCTTGCCGATCGACTCGGGCTTCGCGGCCAGCTCCTGCGGCGTCATGGGCATGAGGAGGGCTCCGATGTACGTCTGGGCGAAGAACAGGACCCCCGCGATGACGAGGCAGATCACGGTGGCCCGGCCGACGAGCCGTGAGTCGCTCCCCTGCGTCTCCTCGGCGAAGGTCGCGAGGGCGTCGAAGCCGAGGAAGGACAGGACGGCGACCGAGACGGCCCCGAGCACGGCGACCCACGAGAACCCGCCGACGCCGAGGAGCGGTGAGAGCCATGGGCGGGTGGGACCGTGCTGGCTGAGGACGACGACGGCGCCGATGAGCACGATGCCGAGCACGATGATCTCGGCGAGCACGACGAATGTCGCCACCCGGGCTGCCACCTTGACGCCCGCGAGGTTGAGCCCGGTCGTGATCAGGACGGCGGCGGCCGTCCACACCCAGACCGGCACCGAGGGTACGAACGAGTTCATGGCGATGCCGGTGAACAGGTAGGCGACGCTCGGGATCAGCAGGTAGTCGAGCATCACCATCCAGCCGGTGACGAAGCCGGTCTTGGGTCCGATGCCCGCGCTGGCGTACGCGAACACCGAGCCGGCCCTCGGCACCCGCGAGGACATCAGCGCGTACGACGCTGCGGTGAACGCCATCGCGATGGTCGCGACGATGTAGACCACGGGGACGACGCCGTTGCTGCGGGCGTCGAGGGCGCCGTACACGCCCACCGGGGCCGCCGGTCCGATGAACACGAGGCCGTAGACCAGGAGGTCCTTCATCCCGATGCGACGCCTCAGCCCACCGGTGGTGGAGGTGGTGACGCCCGTTCCGGGCACGGGGTCGGTCGGCTCCTGCATGACGTGGCCTCCTCTTGCAGACGTGGGCTCGATCGCGCCTGACATGCTATTACCCCTAGTCCGCTGGCCGCCTCGATCAGCTCCTGCCGCCGTTCGGACCGGACTGGGCTCGGCGCCGCAGGGCCAGGCGCAACGCGACCAGCCCGATGACCGAGACCACCAGGAGCCCCACGAAGTAGCAGGTCGCGGAGAGCGACGAGACCTCCGCGCCCGTACCGGGCCGGATGAACCCGTGTTCGAGGACCGGTACGGCGTTGCCGGTGAGGACCACGGCGACGAGGGCGGCGATGCCCCCCATGGAGTCCCACAGACCGTGCAGGATCGCCACGCCGACGAACGCGGCCAGGACGCGCGCGGTGATGCGGTACCTGCCCGTCGACGGGTTGGCCGCCGCGAAGACGACGGCCCCGAGCAGGGCGGTCCACAGCACGTGACCGAGAGGGGTCATGACGGACCGCATCGCCTCGGTCTGCAGCAGCGAGGCGAGATCGATACCC